>JAUVJW010000149.1 GCA_030596465.1 Candidatus Fermentibacteraceae bacterium
GAATAGGCATTGCGTTAATTGCCGGTGTTCTTGGTGCAATTGCCGCCGGGGGAATTGGCGCATGGCTCGAGAATGTAAGTCAGTATCCGGTTACCAAGTAGATTGACCAGTACAAAGCCCCGGAGAGTATCCACTTCCCGGGGCTCTTTCGTTAAGTTCTATTCGTTTCCGGTCAATTCCAGAGCGGAAAGCACCTGATTCAGTTCTTCTATACCAACCTGATGAGCGCCGGATGTCTGATGAAGTTCAACATTCCATCCATTCTCAGAAAGAAAAGCTTCTGCTTGAGTGGATGATTCGAAGGGAACTACCATGTCATCCGGAGAGTGCATCAGCTCGATCCGCATGGAAGATGCATTGGCAATTCCGAGTGGCTGAATGAGATATTCTTCCAGCCATCCGGAGGCTGGAATAATTGCCTTGAACAGTTCAGGTTCTAATAATCCGGTATACAGAGCAAGACATCCTCCCTGAGAGAAACCGAAAAGGTAAACATCCGATACGGGGTATTCAAGTTTAACCTGTTCCACAAGAGCAAGCACATAGTTGCCTGCGAGAATAAGACTGTGTCCCCATTCCTCTGTTCCGTAATCTCCCCTGTACCATGAGAAGGTATCATCTCCCAGGGGGTAGGGTGCCTGCGGCACAACAAGGATGAAGTCAGGTTCATCAATCAGTTTCCAGAGTCTCATAAAGGTATCAGGCGAGCTGCCAAAGCCGTGCAAGCCAATTACCACCGGAACTTCTGCGGGCGGATTGAATCCTTCCGGAAATTGAACACGGTAGTAGAAGGACTCTACAGCATCAAACCAGTGGAGTTCACCCAGCATGTTGTTTCGCTCTGATGAAGAGGTATTCAGGCTGTCCAGAAGAGAGGAAAACCCCGGCAATTCTCGAATAGCATCAAAGTCCGAATCGAGGTTTGCAAGGTCAAGATTGTCAAATCCTGCAACGAAGGCTCTTCTCAGGTAAAGGGTAGCCAGATCGCTTTCTCCCATGAGACCATAGCAGCAGGCGAGATTGTAAATAGCTATTGAGTTTCCCGGATCGATTTCAAGCGCATTCAGGTACCCGGATGCGGCGGTGTACCAATCTTCAATCCGGTAAGCTTCCTCTGCTGAATTCAGTGCTTCTTCCGGGCTCAGGTCAAGAAAATCACCTGCGTGAATATCCATTGGATCCTGTGCCCCCAATAAAATGAATACTGCGATTAGAATCATTTGTTTTTCCTTTCAGATGAATACAAACTACCCTGCAGTGGAATTCTGTGAAAAAAACCCATGCAGGTCAAATGCTTTTTAGTGTCTGACAGGAAAATAGAAGTTATCAACAAAGTTATTAACAAGAAAAATCCATTCCAGCGAAGGAGCTTCGATAAATATTTTATTATGTATTCATATCTCTGTATGTGGATGCAGCGGAATACAATAAAAAAAACACATCATTATTGTAATCTATTAGAGTCTGGGTATGGTCAATTTATTAACCGAGTGAACAGTAAAGGATTTGGCGGGGAGTGTGCAAAACTATGACAGGTTGCTACTTCAACATCTCTCCTGCTGATTCTACAGCGGAATACGCATCTTTGGCGTAGAACGCTCCTATCTGAGACGCAAATTCTTTAGTAACAACAGCTCCGCCAATCAGCACTGGAATTTTAAGATTATTTTGTTCCAGAAGACTAATAACTTCTTCCATTCTTGTTGCTGTTGTGCTCATCAGAGCGGAAAGAGCTACAGCATCTGCTTTGTGTGTTTTTGCAGCTTCAACAATGGCTTTAGAAGAAATGTCTTTACCCAGATCTATTACCTGAAATCCGGCATTGGAGAGAAAAAGGGAAACCAGATTCTTCCCGATGTCGTGAATGTCCCCTCTCACTGTTGCCAGTACGATGGTTCCTTTGTGGTTTTCCTTGCTTGACCCCATGTGTGGCTTCAGAATTTCCATCAAAGCTTTTGCCGTTTCAGCTCCGGCGATAAGGTGGGGAAGAAACAGTTTCTTTCGGGAGTATAGATTTCCCAGCTTGTCCATGGCAGGGGCAAGGCAATTGTCAACAATACTTGTTGCGCCGGTTCCGGATTCGAGAAGAAGATTTGCAGTTAGTCTGGCTCCGGCAGTGTCCCCTTTCAAAAGGGCTTTCCGCAGCAGGGAATCATTTCCTGGAGCCTCAGCTTGTTCGTCATCCGGTATTTCAATATCAGCAGGGTCTACCCTGCCGCAAAGAGCAGCAGCTCCGGCGGTAATCCCGGCGGTTACAGGGTCAAGAACATTTACAATTCCAGCGTCCAGCCCATCCATGGCGAGGGTTGCAAGAAAAGCAGAATTAATATTGGCTCTGTGAGGTAACCCATGGGATACATTGGAAACTCCGGCAATGGTCAGGATACCTTCTTTTTTAAACAATCGGAGAGTTTCAAGGGTAATCCTGGGATCAGATCCTGTCGCTAAAGCCTTAACAATAGGATCGGCCAGTACCCTTCTTCGAGGGAATCCGTATCTTTCCAGAATCACAATTCCCTTTTTTACAACAGACAGCCGATCTTCCGGTGTTTCAGCCAGTCCATTTTCATCGATGGGCAGCAGAACAGCATACCCCCCATGGCGCAGAAGGATACCCACCCGCTCTTCTATGTGCTTTTCCGTGGACATAAGAGAGTTAAGCAGGCAGATGCCACCGCTCTGAATGAAGGCCGCCTCGATGATTTCCGGTGAGGATAAATCAATTGACAGAGGGGCACCTATGCAGAGACCGGAGAATACCTGATCAACAAGACCATCTGGAACAAGTCTTTCAAGACCCAGATTGATGTCAAGCAGATCCGCTTTCTCCTGTGCTCTTGCCATTGAAATCACATGGTGGGAATCTCCTCGTCGGATGGCTTTTTTCAGTTCTTTTCTGCCGGTGGGGTTTACAGACTCGCCAACCATGAGCATGGCTCCACCAATTGGTACTACAGAGTCTATCGAAGTGAATGCAGCAAGATCTTCCTTTTTTACAATCTCTGTGGATCTAATGCCCACAGCTCGTCTAAGAGCAGTGATGTGTTCAGGTGTAGTGCCACAGCATCCGCCGATGATTGATGCTCCTGCCCATGCAATTTCCTCGGTTGCGGCGGCGAACTGATCAGGAGCCATTGCGTAGTTACCCGAGCTGTCAGGAAGACCGGCATTGGGCTCCACTGTGATATATCTGTTTGAAAATCTTGCCATTTCGCCTATAACAGGCAACAGACCTTCAGGACCTGTGGAGCAGTTGGCACCAACAGCATCAACGGCAAGCTGGTTGCAAAGCAGAGCCAGCGCGGTTGGAGAAGTACCGGCACCGCTTCTTCCATTATCAGAAAAGGTAAGATGAGCGCTGATGAATCCGTCAGGACTGGCATCACGGGTGGCCAGAATTGCCGCTTTCAGCTCTCGGGGGTCTGTGAACGTTTCAAGAAAGAAGACATTAATACCGGTTTCAGACAGTGCTTTTGTTTGAACGAGGAAGCTGTTGTAAACATCCATCCACTCAGCACTTCCGACAGGGCGAATCATTTCCCCGGATGGTCCGATGCTTGCAGAAACGATTGCGTTTCCATCGGTAGAGGAAATAGCTGTTTCAGCCAGAAGCCGGTTGATTTGAGCAGTTTGAGAGCCAAGTTTAATCTGACTGCCTCCGAAGGTACATGCCAGTATGATATCGCTTCCTGCTTCAATGTATGACCTGTGAACAGCGGAAAGATCTTTTGGGTGTTCTGATGCCCATATCTCAGTAGACACTCCTGCGGGCATTCCCCGGTTCATGAGCATTGTGCCCATGGCACCATCCAGAAAGACTATTCTTTCAGCAAGCAATTTTCTTAGTTGTTTTGCGGAATCCATCCGGTTACTCCAGTCATACTTTTTACAGGTGTCAGCATAAAGCTTTCATTACAGGTTACGCCTGAATCGGGGAACAGTTCAACGATGTTTTTCTGTACACTTAAGGGGAAGTCCCCATATCCGGGAGCAATCCTCTTTGTGGGAATCATATTCAATTTGCCGGCAATTGAGGCTTGAAGAGTTTTCATGCAAGATTCAACTGTAACTGAAGCAGCAGAGTCAAGCATGAACCGATCCAGTTCTGCGGGGCCATTGAGTAGCTGGTCAACTTTGTGACCAAGGGATGCAATTGAAACAGAAATCAGTTTTTCCGGCCATATTCCCTGAAGAAATTCCGGGTGTTCTCCCGGAGTAAAGAGTACCACTCCATATGTAGCCTCTGCAGAAAGCCCATTAAGTAAAGCGAGTGCTTTTTCAGCCCTGCTTTCAATCTCTTCTCCGGCCTCATGAGGGGGACACCCTGATCGCCAGAGTACCTGCTTGAGGGTAGGCATGGCAAACTCTATCCGCAAGTTGATTCTGTTCATTTCTGTTTCCGAAGGCCGGAGCGGAAAACAATTTCCCGGATCTGGGGTACTCGATTCATGGTGTAAAGATGAATTCCCCCTACGCCCTCCTCAACCAGATCCGAAACCTGTTCAATAGCGTATTCGACTCCTGCCTTTGCCAGATCCTCAGGATCATGTGAATACTTATCGAATAAATACAGGAGTTTTGCAGGGACGGAAACTCCGCACATCATTACGATTCTTTTGATCTGTTTGTAATTCAGTATAGGCATTATTCCCGGAATAACAGGTATTTCAATGTTCCTGTGTTGTGCTCGCTCTCTGAAGTCATAAAAAACCCGGTTATCAAAAAACACCTGTGTAATAAGAAAATCGACTCCTGCATCCACCTTGCGCCTGAGATTAATAAGGTCGCTACTGATTTTTTTTGACTCGATATGCCCTTCGGGATAGGCAGCGGCACCAATGCAGAAGTGATCACGAGCTGCAATCTCTTCAATAAGTTCACTGGCAAAATTATAATCTCTGCTTATGCATGATGAATCGGGGGGCATATCTCCTCTGAGGGCAAGGACGTTTTCAATACCGCGAGCTTCCAGATTGTCCAGCACGGAAGCGACCTCATGTTTTGAATGACCGATACATGTCATGTGAGCAAGGGATTCACAGTGATATTCATTTCTTACCCGGGAGGCAATCTCAACCGTTCGGAGAGTAGATTCTCCCTGAGAAGCATAAGTAACGCTGACAAATGACGGGTTAAGATCACAGAGATTATCCAGAGTTCGGAAAACAGACTTAAGGCTGTGACCCGGTTTCGGGGGGAAGACCTCAAGAGAAAGAACAGGCCTTTCCTTTTTGTATACATCTGCGATTCTCATGCCCTTGACCTTTCAGTTTAACATACGAACACGCTAAAATAACAGAAAAACACCCATTAGAAAAGGCAGTTTGTAAAGAGAATTCTTTTTCTGCAATCTGGTCA
>JAUVJW010000041.1 GCA_030596465.1 Candidatus Fermentibacteraceae bacterium
ATGCTTACCACCACAGGCATATCTTCCCGGATGTTTTCCACAGCATGGTGCATGTCATCGCTGGCCATTGCCTCGCCGCCGCCGGAATTGATTCTCAGGACTATTGCTTCTACTCCGTCGGTGTTTGCCGCTTGCTCAAGCATTTCTATAACTGTCTCGCTGCCCATGGTGCGCCCCAGGATGGAGCTGCCGCTTTTTCCACCCATAATGTTACCGTCTGCGATTACAATGGCTACTCTGGGATGGGAGCCCCATCTGGATGATGCTTCAGGGAGGGTTGAGTAGAAAGCAGGGCTCATTGTTTTTACGGAGTGTCCAAGCTCATCTTCGACGAACTGCTCAAACTGATCCCTGTAGAGCAGTGTGTCTGCAAGACCCATGCGAATCATGGACTCACCGGCAAAGGGAGACTGGGAGAAAAGAACGCTCATCTGGGCGGGTTCAAGGCCTCTGCCTTCGCTTATTCCACGAACCAGTTCGGCTTTATAGGTTTCAAGAAGAGCTGTTGTGGCTTCAATCTGGGCATCTGAAATGTCATATTCTGTGAGCATGTCACTGGCACTTTTGAAAGCACCTATGTGCATGAGATCGGGGTATATGCCTATCTTATCAAGAAAACCCCTGACAAAGAATGTGTAACCGCTGAATCCGCTTATGGAAATTTGACCTGCCTTGTGAATGCAGATAGCCCTTGCGGCTGTTGCGGTGTAGAAGGATCCGTTCCCCGCATATTCCATGTAGGCAAATACCGGTTTACCTGTGGCACGATAGTTTACCATTATCTCTCTGAGTTCCTCTGCCTGGGCGGCACTGAGAGAGTAGTCTGAAAAATCTACCAGAAGTCCTCTTACGCTGGAATCTTCGACACCCCTTGAAAGGGCTGTCATTTGAGCAGTAAAGGAAATATTACCGGATCCGAGAAATGATCTTGAGGGAAGTTCATCTCCGTTGTCTGTGTCATAGCTGAGAAAATCAGGAAGAGGCTTTACAACACTTGGTTGAGGATATTCATTTAAGATAAGTTCTGCGGTGGATCCAAGGAAGTCACCATCGTGAATTTCAGAACCTGCCGCAATGCCCAGCTTTCCAAAATCGAGTTGGAGACCGGCGCTGATTATGTCGTTTTCTCCATAGGCCCCTCTGAATGTCAGACCGTCAATTGCTCTTATCTCGGCGCCGGCGGCCCAGCGACGGTCAATTATTCCCGATTCGAATCTGTAGTCACCGGTAAGCGTTACAGTTTCATCTCCCAGAGGGCGTACGGCTATACCCGCAATGTAGCAGGCATCAATGTCTCCGGTAGATGTGCGGGCTGTAGCTCCAAAACCGATATGATCATCCGGACGGAGACTAAGGCCGAAGGTGAAGAACTTCTCCCCGCTCTGAGGATGATTTTTAACAGTGGGATCGTACCATGTGTATCCCAGACCTGCTGAGAGGAATTCTCCTATCCGATGTGAGCCTGAAGTAGTGAATCTTCTGAGGCTCTGGTTGTCTTCCCACCATCCGGTAATTCCACCTGATTTGTCTACCAGAGTAAACCGATCCAGGTGTTCAAATGTGCTGTCGCTGAATATGCATCCTACGCGCATTCTGGAGCCGAGCAGCCAGTTTGATCCCGCGGGATTGACGAGCATTGTGTTGTCTGCTTCGGGGTACGCGGTCCACCAGAATGGTACACTGGGACCCGGGGCCGGATCCATAGCCCAGGAAAAAAGAGCCATTGCAATGAATAGAGAACCAGCCAAAATTCCACCGCCTTTCAGTTATGAACGCACAGAAATATGTACGCAACCTATCAAATAGGAGGTGAATAATGCAAAAAACACTTAAAAAGCCTGGTCGAAGCCGGTCTGGATAAGCATTCCCTCGTCGCCCCAGGCGGCATCTACACGCATTTCAGCTCCGTCTTGAATTTCAAGTCTCAAGCCCAGCCCCAGGTCTGTATGAAGGCCGCCTGTGGAAAGAAGTTGAAGATCCTCTGCGGCTTCTCCAGCTTCCGCGAAGGCTACCAGCGCGATGGTCAATAAGTGATTCCCTTCAAAGTCGTGAACAGAATAGATATTATTCTTAACTTGAAGCTGGTAGAGTGTCCATAACTGGCCTGTGAATCTGTTATCGCTGTAGCCCCTGAAATTTACATTCTGACCGATACCTGATGCGTAAGGGAGAGGCGTATCGGCAGTATTGAACTGTCTGTGAATTCTTCCACCCAGAGTAACTGTTCCCGCTGTCCAGGGTTTTACAGAACCTCTGATCTTTCCGGTTATGCCGCTGTAAGAAACATCTCCCGTCTGGTAGAAGCCTTCAGTACTGAGAAGAATATCTCCGTCAAACGGGGCAGAGAGGGTGTAAGTTATTCTTCCACAGGGCCCTGCTGACCATGTAGATGCAAAAACTTTACCGGGAAGCCTTTCCCAGAGGGTGCTTTCCTCTCTGTTAAAAACCGATGAGTGTCTTACATCTACTCCTGCGGTGAAAGAAAAACCATTATCGGAGTAAATGGTAAAATCGGCAATGATATTCTGTTTCTCATAATCCATCGCTGCAGAAGAATCAGGATTTGTATTGTTTCCCCAGCCATACCACTTTTTTTCAAGAACTTTACGGTATTCCAGAGTGGAGGCAAGCAGCCCGTTGTCGAATCTTCTGGTTAGGCCGGGCTGGAACTTTATTACGCCTGCGGTACCATAGTAGGTGTCGATGGAGAACTGGTCTCCGGGAGATGTCAGAGGGAAGATCAGGTAACCACCGAGAATGAATCCGGTAGAGGCGGAATAACCCAGAGCGGGTAGTGCTGTGAACGCGTTTGCCGCAGCGGTGATGAGAATAAGAGTGAATATTGCTTGTCTCATGTTTTCTCCCGGTATGTTGGTAATTGCTTTCGAGGAACATACTTCTTCAGGTTTGTTTCGGGGAGGAGTTCGGGCAGAAGCGCGGTACTCTGATAATATGCAATGGATTATATTGCCACAAACTGTGTAAAACCGGGAGGGCGAAGCTTGAGTAAACCACTTATCATCATACCCACTTATAATGAGTTTGAAAACATCGGGAATATGATTCCTCGACTGCTTGCGCTTCCTCTTGAGGCCAGTGTTCTGGTGGTTGATGACTCCAGTCCGGATGGAACCGGTGACGCCGTACTCTCGTTTAAGGACACAGGCAGGGTTCATCTGCTTAGCAGACCGGTAAAGAATGGATTAGGACAGGCTTATGTGGCCGGGTTCAGCTGGGCGCTTGAAAGACCGGAATTTGATCCAATCATACAGATGGATGCTGATTTTTCTCACGATCCCGATTCTGTTCCTGCTCTTGTCGCGGAATTGAAAGATCATGATTTTGTCATAGGCTCAAGGTACGTGAGTGGTGTAAATGTGGTTAACTGGCCTCTCTACAGGCTTATGCTTTCATGGCTTGCCAACAAGTATTCAAAGATTGTTACAGGCCTCCCCGTCGAAGATGCTACAGGCGGGTTTAAAGCTTTCAGGAGATCGGCTCTGCAAAAACTCGATCTTCCCACTATCAGATCAGACGGATACTCGTTCCAGATAGAGGTTACATACAAGCTGTACAAAGCGAAATGCTCGGTAATTGAGGTTCCAATTGTTTTTATTGACAGACATTCCGGGACATCAAAGATGTCCCGCTCCATTGTCTGGGAGGCGGCCTGGATGGTTTGGCATATACGCTTTCCATGGCTTTTCTGAGAGGATATTATGCACATCCTGTTTTACATCCTGCTGGCAGCAGTTCCTCAGTGGGAATTAAGTACCTCGATTTCTTACGTTTATAATGTTCAATCCGATGGAAGTGACGGAGTATGGTGCGCGTCCTCCGGCGGCGTGTTTCATTACTCCGAAGAATCCGGTATTGGAACGGTTTATTCATGTCCCGAAGACCTGCCTTTTCCTGATTGCCGTGACATTCTTTTTGATTCCAGCAATAGACTCTGGATTGCCACCGAAGGCAGATATCTTGTAATGAAAGATGGAGATATCTGGACGGATTACAGCACCTTTGAGGGTGTTCCCGGCCAGGGCAGGATAAACGCGCTGGTTGAGGCAGGCGCAACTGAAAAAAAAATATGGGTTGGTTGTGACGGAGGTTTTGCAAAAGGTGATTCCGCGGGGTTTGTTCCCATAATCGCACCCGGAGTATTCAATCCTGACGATGTCTACTCCCTGGCACAGAGGAATGATACGCTCTGGCTGTGTACAGACAGAGGCATCTATTCCCTGCCCGCAGACACTCTTCATGATCCCTTTAATCCCAATTCCTGGACCCACTGGCCGGAGACGCAGGGTTTGCTGCTCAATCGAATTAGAACTGGTGAGCATTCCATCTACGCCTGCGGTACCAGTGGAGCCATGGAGCTTTTACCGGGCGACGATTCCTTCAAGTTCATCATTGATTACTCATCTGTTTCAGACAGCGCGATTGTGGATGTGAGGGAAACTTCACACGGTCTTCTTGCCGCGGGGCACGGTGTTGTTTTCCGCCGTGAAGGAGCAGCCTGGATTGAGCTTGGCAGCGGTCTTCCTTTCAGTTACTGGCCCACCGTCCTTTTTGAGATGGAGGGTGATGTCTACAGCGGTTTCAGTTTTACGACGAATATCATTGATCTGACAAATACACAGACCGGTCTTGGTTTCTATCATCTTAGTGAGAATTCGTGGGAACATATTCCCATTCCTGGAATGCAATGCAAAAAAACCCACCAGATGGTTTCCTGTGAGGATGGGCGGGTATATGTTGGAACCTATTCCCGTGGAGTTCAGGCTTACTATCCGGGGTACGGGTGGCGCAGCTTTGTAGAGTCTGAGGGCATGCCCAATTCTTCACAGACCTTTTCCGTTGCCGTTGATCCCTCTGCGGGTGTATGGGCTTCTTCATATCATCATGGCATATCCTGGATTCGTGATAACGGTACATATGACAGTCAGGGTGACACCATTCTGACCTTTGCAAGAGATTCGATTATATGTCCATGGGCTACAGTAATTTATGAAGAAAATATTCCCAACAATCAGCCGGTTATGTTAACCGCCCAGAGTAACGGTATGTGGGCGGCTTTCCGTCAGTTTGACTCAGCCGGACAACCGGATGAGCCAAGCGGTATTCTGGGATTCAACGGAGATCCCATGGGCACTATGAACTGGGCACCAAGACTTGGTAATGAAGGTATTGCCGCAGTGAATGTCAGGGCGGTTTATCCTGTATCACAGGACAGCCTGTGGATTGCCTTTGAAACTGGTGCCGGATGTCAGCTTCTTGTTCATTCCGGGAATCCCGCTGATTCTTCACAGGATTCCTGGTATCCCGGTTCCGGTGCGGCGTACACCACAGCCCACGGTCTTCCATCAAGCGAGGTATTCTGTTTTTTGAATGCTCCGGGAATTGGATTTCTTGCCGGTACCGCCGAGGGGCTTGCTCTCTGGACTGGCAGTGGGTTTGCTCCATACATGAGTATTACCGGACAGATAAAAAGCATGTCTATGGACTCACGGGGAAGAGTCTGGTGTCTGGGGGTCTCAGGTATTTACAGAATTGCTGACGGACAGGCTGATGTGTTTACTGAAAATAACAGTGATTATGTTCCGTCCGATCTATACAGCTGGGAGTATTCTACAAGAGATCAGGTGAACGGAGGGGTTTATTTCTCCTCGGTTGAAGGCCTCTGGCTTGTCACTCAGGATGGAGGGGAATCTCCTTCTGGAAATGGTGTGTCCTTTTATCCGCAGCCTTTTATTTCCGGCGAGAATCAGTTGCGGGTATGCGGACCGGATGATGACATTCCAGTATCTGTTGATTTCTTCAGACTTGATGGTTCCTACGCCGGAACGGTTGAGGCACAGTCAGTTTCCAGTTGGATATGGGATGGATCCCTGGATGGGCAGATAGTTGCCAGTGGTGTGTATATGGTACTCGTTACTATTAATGACACGGTTTATCAGGCCAGAATATCGGTGGTACGATGAGTATTAAAGTAAGAAGAGTATTAAAGGAAGACAGGGCGGCGTGGACCGGGTTTGTGGAAAGGTCAAACAATGGAACGGTTTTCCATACACCGGCTTTTCTTGATTACCATCCCGAAGGCAGGTTTGATAACCATCACCTTGTGATTGAAAGCAGTTCGGGTAAGCCAATGGCTTTCATTCCCGGGGCAATTGCCCGGTGGGATGACGGTGACTGGTTCCGAAGTTATCCTGGAGCCTCCTACGGTGGTCCTGTTCTGGATGACAGTCTGGGTCTTGACAAAGTGGAAAGGTTGACGGATGCACTGCTCCGGTATTGCAGACAGCAGGGATTTACCGGAATAGAAATGACCCCGACCCCCATTTCCTACTACAGGCGACCGCACAACTACATAGATTTTTCTCTGATCAAGAACGGTTTTGAGTATAAAAAGCGGGAACTTACCGCGGTGATAGATCTTCAAAGACTTGGAGAAGAAATTGATCTGGGTTTCAGTCAGTCGGCAAGAAGAGGTGTCCGAAAAGCAGTCAAGTCCGGTCTCCGTGTAATTGAGGACAATGATTATTCAAAGTTTTATCCTGTTCTGGCCGGTAACCTGAAGCAGAGACACGGCGTTGATCCTACCCATTCCCTGGAAGAGTTGAACCTGCTCAGGGATCTTCTGGGCCAGAACGGTGTCAGGCAGTTCATCTCTGTTGATGATGCCGGTGAAGTGTATGCGGGAATGATAATGTTCCACTGTAATCCCAGGGTTACTCTGGCCTTCTACATTTCCCACAACGAGAAATACCAGGCGATGCGTCCGGTGAATATCGTTTACCGTGAGGTTATCAGCTGGGCCAGGAAAATGGGCTACCATTATCTTGATCTCGGAACCTACACTCTGAATATGGAGGTTAATTACGGCCTCTGCAGGTTCAAAGAATCGTTTTCCGCCAGGGGTCAATTTCGGAATACCTTCACGGGTAAGATCTGAAATTAATGAATTTGCGTATAATTCTGGCCTGGGGCGGTCTTCTCATCATGGTTTTTGGTGGAAGACTCATGACAACAGATGTTGCAGCCCAGTATCAGGTCGCTGAATCAGTCTACGGGGTACGAGATCTTTTCACCTCCGAGGACGGATGGCATGTCTCCGGTGTAAGATCCGACAACTATGTACCCCATGCCCCCGGGTATTCAGTGATTCTTCTTCCTGCCGCGGGCACTGGCATTCTTCTGGGGCTTTCGGCAGGCAAGGTCGCCGCGGCGCTTACAAGCGCTTTTGCCAGCGTACTGCTTGTTCTTGCAGTAAAAAAGCTTGCAGATGGTTTTATGGGCAGGGTGGATTTCGGCAGATTTCTTCTTGTTACGGTAGGTACCATGGCACTAATCTACGGACGAATGCCTTACGATGTTACTTCCGCCGCCGCGCTTGCTCTGTGGGGAGCCTGGTTCATGCAGACAAACAAACCTTTTATTGCGGGAGTTCTTTTTGGGGCTGCCCTTCTGGTTCGCCCGGATTCGGTTGTTCTTCTGCCCATGTACTGGACAGAAGAGAAACATCTTGAGAAATTCGCCTTTGCCGCCGCGGGGGCTTTTCCTTTTGTTCTTGGAATACTCGGTTACAATTTTTACCGGTTTGGTTCGATTTTATCAGATGGACACTCACAGGATCCAGCTATAGTAGTAGATATGTTCAGCCGTGGTATTCCAGGCCTTCTTTTCAGTCCGGGAAAGGGATTGTTCTGGTACGCGCCTTTGACCATTCTGGCAATCTTCCACTGTGGAGACTGGCGTTTCTGGAGCCCCTTTGTCTTTTCGCTTGTTCTTCACGGATTTCTTCACGACTGGACCGGCGGTACCGGATGGGGGCCAAGATTTCTCTTCCTGATTCTTCCTGTGCTGTTCATGCCCCTGATGAGGAAGGATATCGGGGGAAAACTGTTCAGGATACTGGCGGTGGCTTCTGTGCTGATAACTGTTGCGGCGTGTGTTACCGATACCAATGCTCTTGAGCAAAGACTTGGCGCGGACGAGTTTGATTCTCAGTCAAGGCAGACCGTAATATGGTCACTGAATCGTTCGCCACTGCTTCAAACACTGCTTCATCCCGATATTACCCACCCTGATCTGCTTGGATACCATGCCGCCGGTATTCCCGGAGCCATGACGCAGTTTGCGGTCGGTGCAGCTCTATTCCTTTACGCACTGCTTGGGAAAAGGTTGAAAAAAACATGAGAATTCTCCACCTGTCCCCGCAGAATTACACAGGGATTCTTACCCTTTTCGTAAAAGGCCATGAGGCGCTGGGACATGAAAGCAGGCTTGTAACTTTTTACAGAGCGAAGAGTCAGTATCCTGAGGATATCTGCTTGAATCTTCCTTTTGTGGGTCCTATGGAATGGCTCTGGAAGGTAAAAAGGCTTATTCGCAGCGGAAGTCTGAATGTACCGTTCACGGGAACAACGGAAAGAATATTCTGGACACCATCCAGAGCGGAACGGATACTGATGCCCCTTCGGGATTTAATCTGGACACCGCGGGTGAACCGGGCCGCAAAGAAATACGGCCTGTGGGACTTTAATATTTATGTTCTCGAGGGAGGTATGAGCTTTTTTCGGGACGGCAGAGATGTGAAGAAGCTCCGGGCTGCCGGAAAGCACATTGTTTCCAACTATCACGGTCTTGATCTGCGGATGCGGGGTGCCATCAAACCGGTATGGGACGCCACAGAACTTCACACAACCTGCGAATTTGATCTCTACCGGAGGTATCCCGAACTGGAATATCTGTTTCTTCCTTTTGATGCTTCCATGGTTCCCCCCGCAAACCCGGCGGGCAATATTGTGAAGATATGCCACGCCCCCCGGATAAGGTCAGTGAAGGGTACAGACAAAATAGTGGAAGTTGTGGAAAAGCTTTCTAAAACTCTTCCTGTGGAAATGGTTCTTATTGAGAACATGTCCCATGCTGACGCGATCAGACTGAAGTCCCGGTGCCACATAGCCGTAGATCAGATCGCGAGCGGAGATATGGGTTACGGTGTAAATTCCCTGGAGAGCCTTGCAATGGGTATATGTACTGTAACAAATCTGTCCGAGGCCTATCAGAATTTCATTCCCGACCATCCGTTTGTTCTTGCGGAACCGCATAATCTCGGGAAGGTACTTACAGAGCTGGTTCTTGATGAGCAGCTCAGGAATCGATACGCGGCGGCCGGACCTGACTGGATAAGGAAGACCCACCACTGGAAGTCGGTAGCAGAACACATGCACAAAAGATACGCGGAACTTGGATGGTCTGAATAATGGCTGAATCCGGCCAGAGAGATCTGGCAAGAGAGACTCTTTTATACGCGCTGGCGATGATTGTAAGCGGGCTCGTGCAGTTTGCTTTCCTGCCGTTCATGAGTTCATTTCTTACCCCGGAACAGGCTGGAGAACTGGGTGTAGTAAGAATAATAAGCGAGATCATTGCCGGAATTGTTATTCTCGGTCTTCCTGCTTCTATCATAAGGGCCTGGCATCAGACCGATGCCCACAGAGCTGTTCTTATCCGTTCAATTGTGATGCCTCTTGCACCTCTTCTGCTTGCCGCGATTCTGGTTCTTGCCCTTGGTGGTAAGTTGTCTGAGACTCTTCATATTACAAATTCTTTCCTTCTCTTTCATGCTCTTGCTCTGGGCGGTTCCGTGGCTCTGCTGCAGGTTGCTCTTTCCATGCCACGCGCAAAAGGAATGGCCGGTACCTATTTCACCATTCAGTTTGCCAGAGGGTTGTTTTCTCTGGGGCTGCTTTTTTTCCTGCTTCGATCTGTGGATGCCAATGGCGCGATAGAGGCTTTTCTTGAGGCCAGATGGATACCTACCACTTTTGCTGTGATCTTTTCCTTTCTCTTTGTATGGAGGGCTACAAGAAGCTCTTCATCAATTCGTCCACCGGAACGGCTTACCAGAAGCATGCTTGTGTTCAGTCTGCCCCTTGTACCCGCAAGTCTTGCTCTGCTGGTATTGTCCAGCGCGGATATGTTCATGCTCAGAACCATATGTACAGACATGGCTCAGAGTGGATGGTATGAATGGGCCGGCAGAGCCGTTCTTATTCTCACTCCTCTTACTCTTGGATTCAGCATGGCCTGGCAGCGGTATATCTTCAGGAAAAAGAAAGAGGGCGGGAGAATGGATGAGCTGGGTAGAACCGCCCTTCTCTTTATGGTAACAGTGATCTGGGCTGCTATGGTTCTTGCCCTTCTGTCAAATGAGATTGTTTCTGTTTTCGGAGGAGGTGAGTGGCTCCCGGCTGCAAAAGTTCTTCCGTGGATTGCGGGGTCATCTGCCATGTACGCACTTTTTACTGTTTCACAGACAGCTCCGCTTCTTACCGGACAGACTAAGTACATAGGTTGGATGACTGCTTTCGGTGCTGTGATCAATATTGGATTCAACCTGAGACTGATTCCTATTGCCGGAG
>JAUVJW010000125.1 GCA_030596465.1 Candidatus Fermentibacteraceae bacterium
AGAAACTCCCAGACTGTCAAAAAGCTCTACATTGTAGTAGATGAGCGGCACACTCTTGTTGAACGGAAAAGAGTACACTCTTCCGTCAAAGGTGTTGTTCGCCTGAAATACGGGGAAGAAGTCGTTCCACATTTCTTCAGTGTATGCGGAGTCAGCGTCCATAAGAGAGTCAAGAGGAACCAGCGCCCCCCCTCGAATCAGCTGAGCGGTCCAGGTCTCGTAGGCCTGGGCCATCGCGGGAGGCGAGTCAGCCATAACTCCTGCCATGATCTTCTGACTGAGAGCACTGTAGTTGCCCATACACACAGGCACAATTTCTATATCATCGTGCAGCGAATTGAACTCGGCTATCAGGGAATCTTCAAGTACATCGCCCAGAGGACCACCCATGGCATGCCAGAACACAACCTGTACCGTACCGGATTCAGAACCAGTTTCCCTGCCGCATGCCGCAGCCAGGAGAAGAGCCAGCAGAACCGCAAACGAATACCTCAGAACAGACCCCCTCCGATGAGTACAAAAACTGAGAAACTTTAACGCATAATATAAGACCAACCCCGTGCCGAATGGAGAACAGCCGAAAAACCCGGCTTGCACAACCCTTATCAACACATTTGCATCAGTGTTGTAAACGGCTATAATCGCTTCGAGGCTGTTGTTAACAGTTAAAGATTGTTCTGAAGCCGGTAATACCAATCAGGAAGGATTTGCAGATGAAAAAGATTTCCCTTGCCCTCACAGCTGTTTTTGTTCTTGCCATGGCTTGCGGAGGCGGCGGAACACCCGACCAGGTTGTAAAAAAGTTCTTTAATGCACTCGAGAACGCCGATGGCAACGCTCTTGTGGCCTGCTTGTCGGAAGAAGCTCTTGAAGACATGAATGAGGGTCTTGAGGAACTGAAGGAATCGCCTGAGGAAAGTGTCGCTTTCTTCGCCATGATGGACGTCGAAATTACAACGGATGAAATTGAGAACATGACGGCGGGAGACTTTATATCCGCAATTCTCGGAAGTGAGGTATTCTCGGATGAAAGGACTGATTTCAGCGATATTGAGATCGGCGAAGCCATCATCGATGAAGAAGAAGGAGACGCAAAAGTACTTGTAACCATTGATGGTGATACCGAAGAGTTTGAGCTTGTCCTGGAAGACGGCAACTGGAAAATAGACGATGGAATGGATTTCATGTAATTTGTTTCCAGTCAGTGTGCTTGTAACGGGGATCCTTTTTTCTGCCTGCACATGATGTATTTGCATCACCCTGATGAAACACTATAATTCTTGTTACTGTAAAATGATTACTCAGATCAGGTGGTGAATATCACTGATGCCGGGTAACGCGATGGAGAGGGATCAACACATGAAAAAGTATGCTATTGCTTTAGCAGCAATCTTTGTTCTCGCTGTGGCCTGCGGGTCTGCTGGAACACCGGAACAGGTAGTTCAGAAGTTTCTTGACGCATGGAACAACGGAGACGGCGATGGCGTTGTCAGCTGCATGTCGTCCGAAAGCCTTATTGAGTTAGACGGATTTATCGAAATACTGAGAGTTGCTCCGGATGAGTCTGTAGCTCAGCTTGCCATGATGGGCCTTGAATTTACTCCTGAAGAGGTTGCTGACTTAACAGCTGGGCAATTCTTTACTGCAATGCTCACCAGCGAAGCTGGCTCCGCCGAGATGCCGGACCTTTCAAATGTGGTTATCGGTGAAACAACCATCTCTGAAGATGGCCAGTCTGCTATTGTTAATATTACCGCTGATGGCGAAGAAGAAGAACTTGAGCTTCTCCTCGAAGACGGCAGCTGGAAGATAAGCAAGACCCCGGAATAGCAAATTACCGTTGTTTATCATATTGGGCGCTTGAAAGAGCGCCCTTTTTCTATGCATTCAAAAAAGCAGAACAAAGCTATTTTTCCAAGAGCCAATAGAATGGCATAACACTCATGCAGAAGGGAATATTTGCATCAACCTCACAAATGGCTATAATCGGCCAATGGTTTTTGTTACCAGTTAAAGATTGTTCAGAGCGGGTAATGTCTTTTACCCGGCACTGGGCAGTATCAATCAGGAGGGGTCTTAAGATGAAGAAGTTTGCTCTTGCTCTTGCAGCAGTGTTTGTTCTTGCAATCGCCTGCGGCGGCGGCGGAACACCGGATCAGGTTGTACAGAATCTTTTTGACGCAGTAGAGAATGGTGATGGAGACGCAGTTGTCAGCTGCCTTTCAGCCGAAACACTTACTGGTCTCGAAGAAGGTATTGAAGAATTGAAAGCTGACCCGGAGGGAACTGCCGCTATGGCCGTTATGATGGGCATTGAAATCACACCTGAAGAGGTCGCGGATCTCACAGCAGGCAAAGCGATTACAATTGTTCTCAGCAGTGAAATGGTCACATCGGAAATGCCCGACTTCGCAGCTGTTGAAATCGGCGAAGCGGTTATCGACGGTGAAACTGCAACGGTTCCTGTTACCATGGATGGCGATACAGACGATATCGAGCTTGTTCTTGAAGGCGGCAGCTGGAAAATCGGCGGCGAAGACATGGGCTTCATGTAACAGGTTACTTGTTTCGGGCGCTCTTCGGAGCGCCCTTTTTCTTTGTGCGCTGCTGTCCCGCCTTTCCATTTTATCAGGTCGCCAGTATATACATTCAAGTGGATTCACAAAACTGACAGTTCCAGACGGATGTACTTTACTACGGAAGAGGTTTACAGATGAAGTTATTTTCTACCGTTCTTGCGGCACTTTGCTTTTTTCCCATCGCCTGCGGTGGTGAAACTCCGGAACAGGTTGTAAAAACATTTTTTGAGGCCTATGAAAACGCGGATGGTTCCGCTCTTATCAACTGCATGTCCAGCGAAGAACTGTCAGATATCAACGATTACATTGATCAGTTGAAGGAAACACCGGAAGAAAGTGCTGATTACCTGTCTATGATGGGCATAGAGATCACGGCTGAAAGCATGGAGAACATGACTGCGGGCGACTTTGTCACTGCCCTGTTCAACAGTCCTGTTTACTCGGATCAACTGCCGGACTTCAGCAGCGCTGAGTTCGGTGAAGCAAGAATCTATGGAGATAGAGCACTGGTTCCCGTTACAATAGAAGACAGTATGGAGGAAATAGAGCTTGTCCTTGAAGACGGCGACTGGAAAATAGTCGGCAATGGTATGGGGATGCTGTAAAATGTTTACCAAAAAAAGGAAACTCACAATAAAGAAATTTATCTTGGAGCGTGTCCGACAATGGGTGCTGTGCCGTTACGCCACAGGCTACCTCCCATCAGCACTCATTGCAGAATTCTGTGTCGACGGCAGTTTTGAAACAGCAATCGTCCCCGTGACAACCAACGGTTATACAGAAAATTCCGAGCTTGTTCTTGAGGATGACAACTGGAAACTCAACAGCTTCATGTAACTGATTGGGCAGATCAGGCGCCTAAATGGACGCCTGTTCATCAGTCTTTTGATGACGGACAGGTGGGGCAGGTAGTGGAACAGGCAGGGCATTCAGTAGCCGGTGAAGCTTTCTTGTAGTCGGTCTGATAGAATCCACTACCTTTAAAAATAATCCCTGCGCCTGAACCGATCAGTCTTCTGACTTTACCGCCGCATTCAGGGCACCTGGTATCCGGTTCCGCTGTCATGTTCTGGAATTTCTCGTACCCCTCTCCGCACATCTCACAGATATAGTCATATGTAGGCATTCTCATCCTCTTTCTATCTTCAGAATTGCAGGGATTATACTACACGGCGCAACCCATGAAGTTCCTTTAATTGTCATCGAATTTGATGTTTCCTTTTGAAACCATGATACCTGCTATAATAACAGGAATGAACTGCGTAGCGTGAAATACAATAGCAAGAGCCTTGGCTTGCGATTCCGATACACCCGTAATGGCAGGAAAGAGAACCCCCAGTGCATAATGAACTGTTCCAGCACCTGCCGGGGTTGGAATAAGCATGCCGAAACCGGCGAGAACAAGAATCAGCGGCGGGTAATACCAGCTCCACGACATCTCCAGGGCATAAAATACAGGAATAACAGAAGCGCAGAGAGACAACCATACGCCGACAGTTAAAGCCGATACTCTGAACATTTCACCCGGGTCCTTTAAAATATCAAGTCCTTTTGCAAAATCCATAAGCATTTTTTCTATCTTCGACGAAAGTTTATTAAAATGAAATTTGCGAAGAGGGTACACCAGAACTCTGGCGGTACCTTGATGCCATTTCCGAAGTGCAATAAGAATAAACAGGATTGCGATATAGCCGCATCCTGCTGCAATAAGCCCACCTCTGATGGATGTTGGCAGTGATTCCCACATTGCAGTCATTACTACCAGGGTTAAACCGGTAAGGGCAAGTCCGTCAAACAACCTTGCGATCACAACTGTCGCAAATGATGAAACAAAAGGTATGTCAGTTCTGCGAGAGAGAAGAGCCGACCGGGCAAACTCACCTAACCTGCCGGGCAAAACACTGTTAAGCATAAACCCTGTTAAAAGAGGAGGTGTTGCTATAGCCTTGCTGACCTTTTTCATGGGAGCAAGAAGCGTTACCCATCTGTAAACTCTGAATACATAGCTGGAAGCAAGAGCGGGAAGTACCAGTAAAACAAAACCCCACTGAGCGTTACTGAAAGCACTTTCAAGTTCCAGCCAGTCTGTCTTCCGGAAAGTGAGCCACATGGTTAACAAAGCAATCGCTATTCCCGCCGCTAATTTTACAGCATTCTTATTCTTTTTCAGCAAGAATTCCCTCCAGGCCGCAGCAGATTGCGTGAAAAACCACCAACATCTGTTCCTGGGTATAACTGGTTCCGGTTGAATTGGATTTCCAGTGAAGGTCAGCCCATCTCGGACTGTCACAAAGCTCGGAGGTAAAAGCTATCACGTACAGCCCTGATTCCCGTGCAACTTCAGCGGCTTTTAAAACATTTTTGCTGGTTCCACTGGTTGTTATTGCAATAAGAACATCGCCTTCACAACCAAGAGCCTCCACCTGACGGGAAAAAATGTTCTCATAACCATAATCATTGGCAATGGCAGTAATTACAGCTGTATCTGTGGTCAATGCAATTGCGGCTATAGCCTCTCTGTCGCGTCCGAACCTGCCCACCAGCTCACCGGCAAAGTGTGAAGCGTCTGACGCACTACCCCCATTGCCGCAAAGAAGAACTTTACCACCTCTGTTAAAACACCGGCTTAACTCATCTGTGATTTCTACAACAGAGTCAGTATTCATCTCTTTCAGCAGAGATTTAGCTTTCTCCACATAATTTATTACAGCATTTTTTGCAGACATAATTCCATTACCTCTTCCAATGGCGGTAACTTGATATCTCTTTCACTTCCAAGGGCTGACCATACAGGTCTTGGAGCGGGAAGGGCAAGTTGTGCCCATTCTGTGCGTTTTACAGTACCGGATCCTATTCTATCCCTCACTCGACAAGCTATCTCATAAGGGGTTACTGCACCTTTGTTCACACAGTGATACAAACCTGTTTTGTCTTTATCAGTGGTCATACCTACCAGAATCTCTGCAAGAGAGACAACAGAGGTAAGGCACGAAGTCTGGTCGACAACAGCAGTGACGACTCCATCACCAAGAAGCTTTCCGACAATCCACGGCAGCAGCCCTTTTTCACCGAAAAGCCAGGATGTTCTTACAACAGTATTCTCTGAGTACTCAAGTGCAGCTTTTTCTCCTCGCAGTTTACTGATGGCATAGAAGTTAGCTGGCTCGGTTAAATCTGATTCCAGGAGATACCGGTTTCCCGCACTATTGGTAAATACCTGATCTGTTGATACTGTAACAAGACGGATGCCGGTAGCGGCCAGGTTTCTTACACCTGTATGGTGAACCCCTTCTGCCGCATCCCGGTTCTTTTCACAGTAATCCACATCAGTTATTGCAGAAGTATTAAGGATAACATCCGGCTTAATACTTTTCACTGTTGCTGTTGTACAGTCAAAATCTGTTATGTCAAAGTCAGGAAGATCAAAACCGATACCGTTCTTTCCAAGAAGCTTCATCACTTGAGAACCAAGCATTCCAGACGCGCCAACCACCATAACCTTCATTGCGATTTCCTCCGTGGAAAAAGAGGAAGTTCAGGCAGCTTCATATCATTAAGAATCATTTCCGGCATTTCACTTGTGAGAGTCTGCCATGGTATCCTGGAAAATTCCTCGAC
>JAUVJW010000097.1 GCA_030596465.1 Candidatus Fermentibacteraceae bacterium
CTTCCACTTCCTTGACTATTTCTCTTGTTTTTGACGCGGTGAAGCCGTCAGGTTTGATGTAGACGATGTCCCGTATGCTTTGAATTGTGCCGTTGCCCAGTGCGGTGTCTGTCTTGCACAGCAGCCTTTCAACATCAAAAGTATCAGGATCGATATCTACAAGATCATTGTTGACCACCATTGGTCTTATCTGCAGCAGGCTGAAGTGAGCCGGAAGTGCCCGCTTTTTACCCAGGGTGACAGCAAACTCGATTTCAACCGGGCAGCCCATAGACTTTTCACCAATCCTGAGAAGGTAGTCGGTGATCTGCGCGAGAGGAAACACATCATTCTTCAGTATATGAGCAAAGCTGACAACTCTGGGGCCCGGTCTTGTAATCCCGTCCATCACGCGTTCATTGGGAGCATCGTAGGTTGAGGCAATAAATTCAAGAGTTCCGTCTTTTTCTGATTCCGCAAGATCATGAGATGTTATGTACTGGTCTTCATCAAGTTTTGAGCCCCAGTAATTGTTGTCCATCTGTACAGCGAAAAAGTGCTTCTGAGAGTTGTCCATCATGCTTTTGACAGTTCCGAACTGGGGGAGAACCCTGGGGTACTTTGGAGTGAATCTGAGAGACATTCCTCCATCAACAATTGCCTTACCCAGACCCAGAGCGACATTTACCACGCCGTCTTCCGGCTTTGCCGAACCCGCGGGATAGAAATCATAAGATCGGCCCACTCCGGAGAAGTGCGGATAGAAAATGTCTCCGTGTTGTCTGCCAACCACCTGCTGAATAAGTACCGCCATCTTTTCTTCTTCCACCCTGTGATTGGTAGCTCGAATGTAAGATTTTGCGGATTGCATAAATGTTGAAGCATAGACAAACTTGATTGCGCTCGAAAGCTGTTTGAACCTCACTGTAAGATCCCGGGAGTTGTTTGGGAGCATTTTTGTTGCGTAAATACCTGCGAATGGCTGATATATAGCATCTTCCAACAGGCTGGATGAACGGATGGCCAGGGGAGTTGTAACAGTTCTCGCATAATCTCTGAGATCTCCCAGAATAGTTGCGGGAATAGAGGCATTCTGGAAAGCTCTTTGAATTCGGTTGTCGTCTTCACATTCAATCGCGAACTGATGCAGTTTGTTAAGTTTCATAAATTCATCAAAAAACTCTGTTGTAATAATCACGGTATTCGGGACGGAGACCGATACTTTCTTGAAGGTATTTTCCTTGAGATTGGCCACAAGAACCCTGTCAATAAATGCGAGACCTCGCCCTTTTCCGCCCATAGAACCATTGCCCAGTCGGCTGAACATCAGGTTTTCTTCGTGGAACGACCTGCTGTAAGGTACTACATAGCCCCGTCTCTGATCGGTTTTCCATAATCTGAAAGCCGCAAGAAGAGTGCGCTTTACGTTTTCCGCCGAGCAGTTTTTCAGTTTGCATTCATCCATGTCTTCAGCAAGTTCAAGTTCCGTCTGTATTTTCAGCCATCTGGACATTCTTCCACTTTGCCAGCATTTGTATATGGATTCGGCAGGGAGCTTATCCAGAGCTATCCCCAGTTCCCTGATATTGGAAACAGTTCTTATCCTCTTCCCGTTCCCGTTCTCAAAATCGAGGTTTCCGAAATCGAGGAAATCGGCAAGAAGCTCATCAAGATCAGAAATCAGGACGGGCGACTGTTTACTGATGTATCCCACATTCATGTCTCGAGCAATGTCTCTACCGTTCTCCTCGCTGGTTTGAAGAACAATGGGTATATCCGGGTTACTTTCTCTGATCTTGCTTATTAGGTTTACTCCGGCCAGGCTGTCATGTTTACCGTGGTGATGAAACCTCATGTCAGTAACCACGCCTACCAGTGATTTACCGAATTCCCTGAGAATGTACTCTGCTTCCTCCATATTCACGGCAAGAAAGACCTTTGTTCTGGCCCGGCTTTTAAGTTTTCGCATAGTTGAGGACTTCATGTTTTCCAGTGCATCAAATGTTTTTTGCTGAATTTTCCTCCGACCCTGATGGAGGTATCTGGAGTAGAACAGAACATCATCCTCAACAAGCATCAAACATGGAGCATTAAGTTTTCCGCAGTCGTGCCGGGCGTTTTTTGTATCCTCTGCGAGTTGTATGATGCTCTGTATAATTTCACCGGAGCCCATCCAGGTGAAGAGCCTGAAAGGCTGTGCTCCCAAGTCGTTATTAACTAATCTGTTCAGCTCTTCCATGTTATGAGTAAGAACAGCAACATCCAGTTCCGGCTGTATTTCATGTACCATTCGAGTAAATTTCTCAACTGAGATGTTTTCGCCGGTGGACATGCAGATGATGAGTTCAAATCGGATGCCGGATTTATCCTTTAGCATTTTCAAGGCCGTTGTTGCATCTGAAACCTGTGTTACTGCAGGTGATTTTCCAGAAAATCCAACAGAATGGGCGGCTTCAAGAATATCTTCAAGCATCCCGTCTTCTTCAACGGTGTAGTAGTCATAAAGGCTGCAGAGAAGCATTACATTCTGTACTCTGAATTTGTTAAGATCCTTCAGGAGGAATTCTGTCCTCCGGAGTTTAAGCTGTTCATTGAGTCTGTCTGGAGAAAACATAATTCAGTACTACCCCCGATTGGTTTCATTTCTACAAAAGAAGAATGAAATAATACAGTTTGCTTTGTATATATCAGTAATTATGAATATCATGCAAGCCGCGAGTCAAGTTGAAATCCATTCGTTGAAACCCTATTGACAGAAGCCGGGTTATGGCAGTAGTCTACCCTGTCCGTATGAAAATTCATGCGTGAATTCATTTGTTCATTGTTCAACCGGTTCTTGAAAAGGAGAGTAAGAATGCTTGAAGAACTCTACCAGAAAGTAATCCAGAGAGATCCTGCACAGCCTGAATTCCACCAGGCGGTTCAGGAGGTTCTTGAATCTCTTGAAGTAGTGCTTGAAAAGCACCCTGAGTACAGAAGTGCTAAGATCCCTGAGAGAATTGTTGAGCCCGAGCGTGTTATCATGTTTCGTGTTCCCTGGGTAAAAGACAGCGGCGAGATTGTAGTTAACCGCGGGTTCCGTATTGAAATGAACAGCGCTATAGGACCCTATAAGGGTGGCCTTCGTTTTCATCCTTCCGTTAATCTTGGTATCCTGAAGTTCCTCGCTTTTGAGCAGGTATTCAAGAACGCGCTTACCACAATCCCAATGGGTGGCGGTAAGGGTGGATCCGACTTTGATCCCAAGGGCAAATCCGATCTTGAAGTTATGCGCTTCTGCCAGAGCTTCATGAGCGAGCTTTTCCGTCACATTGGTCCCAGCACAGATGTTCCAGCCGGTGACATTGGTGTGGGTGGAAGAGAAATTGGTTTCATGTTCGGACAGTACAAAAAGCTTCGTAATGAGTGGAGTGGTGTTCTCACAGGCAAAGGTCGCGAATACGGCGGAAGCCTTATCAGACCAGAGGCTACAGGTTATGGCGCAGTATACTTCGGCGAGGAAATGCTGAAGACCAGAGGCGACAGCTACAATGGTAAGATCTGTCTTGTATCCGGTTCAGGTAATGTTGCCCAGTACGCCACCGAGAAAATTACAGAACTCGGCGGAAAAGTAGTCACTCTTTCCGATTCAAGCGGATGTATCTATGATGAAGAGGGAGTTGACGCTGAGAAGCTCGCCTATGTCATGGATCTTAAGAACAACCGCAGAGGCCGTATCAGTGAGTACGCAGAGAAGTATCCCAATGCTGTTTACACGCCAACAGATTCTTCTCTTGATTACAATCCGCTCTGGGCCTACAAGGCAGACTGTGCATTCCCAAGTGCAACTCAGAATGAGATTAACGCCAAGGATGCTCAGACAATGGTTAACAATGGAGTCATTCTTGTCTCCGAGGGAGCCAATATGCCCACAGTTCCCGAGGGCGTTAACATCTTCATCGACAACAAGATACTCTATGGTCCAGGCAAAGCCGCCAACGCTGGTGGCGTAGCCACATCCGGCCTCGAGATGGCACAGAACGCCATATTCTCAAGCTGGACCCGTAAGGAAGTTGACACCAGGCTTCACAACATCATGATAAGTATTCACAAGCAGGCTTTTGAAGCTGCCGAGTACTACGGTTCACCGGGAAACTATGTTCTCGGTGCCAACGCGGCCGGCTTCCGTAAGGTTGCTGACGCAATGCTCGCTCAGGGTGTGGTGTAAGCTGGTAGATTGATATATCTACAGGGAATCCCCCGCATTTAAGTGCGGGGGATTCCTTTATACTTTTACTGTTTTAGGTATGCCATTGCTTCATCTGTTTCACCGTTCAGAACCACTGAAAGGGACGAATCCGCCTGAATATCTGTAACTTTCACAACCTTTATCACATGTTCAAAACCAATTGCGGCAGGAACCAGTTTTGAGAGTTGATTTTTCTTATTAAAGAAAATTTCCTCCCTGAAAACTACACCATTGTCGTCAGGATACAGTGGAAGATACCTTATGTCTGCTTCAACCAGATCCTGGAAGAAATGGGTTCCAAAAGAGAGGTCGGGTACCTGGCCTTTCTTCATCTTCGCGACTTCTATCAGCATGGCGGTGTTGTTGATATCGCTGTATCCCACATGCACGCCAAGTTTGATATCACCCTTGCTGCCCCATCTTCCGGGACCGAGAAGAATGAATTTCTTTTGCGGGAGAAGCTGATTCAGTTTTCCAATAATATGACCGATTTCGAGCAGTTTTTCCCGGCTTTCCACCCTGTCATATTCAATTCCGTCAACATAAACTATGTACTCGATATTGTGACATGCGCCGGACATGATGTACTTATTTGCGGTGAATATTATCGCATCATTGCTGATTCCTGTGGGGATTGTGGTATCAACATTGCTGCTGCCTGTACTCTGCGGCCTGCATTGCAGCAGATAAGGTGTATGTATATCCCGTCCATAGGCGAATTCAATGTCTACAGGCAGACCTATTTCATCCTCAAGAATATTTAAAACGGTTTTAAAGAAAAGGGGAACAGGGCTTCTCTCAAGCAGGTTGTGGAAGGTAACAATGGTATCCTTCTTCTGAATGTTCAGCATTGATCCCGGTGAGAGTTGAATGCCCCCCTCCTCGTACAAAGAAACAAGATATGGAAGACATGGAATTTTAGCTCCATACTCCGTTATCATATTTTCCGTACCTACTGTTTCAAGGCATCCTTTTTCCAGGTTTATAACATCCATGTTTTTCTGGGCGTAGCGAATGATTTCCTCTGTGGTAACATTAATGCGGAGTTTTGGCTGCCCAGGACTCATGAGTACAGGAAAATCCTGACCTGTCCTGTCAACGGCTCTTGTACCCAGCCCGGCAACCAGTCGAACTATTCCATCCTCTGACTTGATTCTTGGAGACCAGCGATAGTCATTTCTGCTGAATGCCACGCCAGCAAAGGGAGGGAAGTAGTATTTTCCTATTCTTGACCCTACAACCTCCTGGATCAGAATGCCCATTTCCTCATTGAAATCAAGCAGGCCCCTTTCCCGTCGGTATTCAATAGGATCCGGGCCGAATATGCTTGCGTATATTTCCAGCACCGCGTCAACCAGCGCGTCCAGTCGTTGCTGTCTGGAACCCTGATTGGCAACGAAGAGGCTTTTGTACTTTCCGGCGAATGCCGCACCTGTACTGTCTTCAAGCAGGCTGGAGGAACGAACGACAATAGGGGTTGTTCCGAAATAATCCAGGGCATGTTCCAGTCCCGCAAGGACGCTGTATGGCATGATTGAGTGTTTGAACACCTGCTCAAGAAGGTGGTATTCCTGTCTTATCTCTTCCTGGCGTGCGTACTTGATAGCCATCATTTCTTCCAGAGCATTATGACTGATGAACTCAAGAACGGAATCAGATGAAATGAACCATGTTTTAGGAACCTTGAGATTGCGTAGAACGGCATGCGATTTTTTATAGGTATTCAGTATCTTTTCAGCCCTGAAAAGCCCGGCGGCTTTTCCTCCAACCTTTCCGTTTCCGTTGTATGGTCCAATGGTATGGTTGATAACACTTACAAAATCACTGATACTGACGTGTTTTCTGATGGTATTTATGTAGTTAAGGTCATCAGTGAAGATTCTTCTTGTCAGGTCGACAATGATGTTTTCCCTGTCACGGGCTTCCATTTTTTTGTTGCGCTTTGGCAGCATTTCATATTTGTCCAGAGCTTCCCTCAGTTGACCAAGCGGAACATCACGCCTGCCCGCTGTTACTGAAAGAAAACGGATTTTTTCATAACGAAGCCACCTGTGAAGAGCCATTGTAATTTCCTCAGGAGAAAGAACTTCCTCGGCAACGCGAAAAACCTGGGTGGTTATTTCTTCAAGGACTTTGTAGTCCATTCTCGGGGCTGGCTGGTTCTCGCCGTACATATCTCCGGTTTCAACTGTGTCAGCCTGTCTGGGAAGCAGTTCCTCCATAATTTCTGAGATCTTTACGATTTTTCTTCTGAAAAGGTAATTCAGCATTTTTCTACTCAAGCGCCCAAGCAGTTCAGGATCTGTCTCGCTCAGTAATCTGAGGATTATCTTCCATTCCGGTTTGCCGACAGTAACTGTATCGCTATTCAGAGGTGACATGCAAGATACCTTTCTATGGATGTATACTCTTCATTTATGCCTGCAGGATGATTCTACTGGTAGCGATAAGAAAAAAAAAGGACCGGGGTGAAAACACCCCGATCCCTGTTTCCGGTATTGGTACTACACAAGACCGCGAAGCTGGGCAGCATTGGCTACCCTGTCGATGGCGATCATATAAGCTGCATCACGCATATAGACTGCCTGACCCTCTGCGAGGTCAGCGACAGCGTGGAATGCAGTTGTCATTTTTGTGTCGAGCTTGGAGAGAACTTCGTCTTTCTCCCAGTAGTAGTTCATGTTGTTTTGAACCTGCTCGAAGTAGGAGCAGGTTACTCCGCCGGCGTTGCAGAGGAAATCAGGAATAACAAAGATACCTCTCTCGCTGAGAACCGCATCGGCTTCCGGAGTTGTAGGGCCATTCGCGCCCTCTGCGACAACCTTGACTCTTGAATGTATC
>JAUVJW010000013.1 GCA_030596465.1 Candidatus Fermentibacteraceae bacterium
CGTTTGGGGTAAACGGCGTGGGAATTACTGTCATCCCGGGTGAAAAATTCCTTACAAGACCGATGTCCAATTCTGTATACAGGCCTTCCTCAACCATTGCTGTATCCACAAATACTATGTACGGATCCTGATCAACTTGAACCGGTACACTTCCCACCGGCACCTCTTCGAAATAGTAATAGCCGATATTATCAGTAATGGCTGTTACTCCCAATCCAAGGATTGAAACTACTATATCCTCAAGATTCCGACCTGTATAAACATCTGTAACGGTACCCCCCATAGATCCGGTAGGTCCCTGAGCCGTGGCAGAGGCCATATTGCTGTACCCGCTCTCCCCGTCTGGATCAGAATAGACGCAGGTAGCCCAGTAGTAATATCCAATTCCGTTCACCACCTGGGAATCAACCCAGGATACTGTATCTGTTGAGAATTCGGCAATATAATCAGGTTCCGGAGCCAGAGGGCTGATTGATCTGTAAATCCTGTATGAGGTAAGACCCTTACCGTCAGCAGCTGCCTCCGGGGGATCCCAACTCAGCGGGATAAAGCTATCATTACCACTGACAGCAACCAGGTTCCCGGGTGGCGCCAACTCGCCAAAAACAGTAAAAGGACCGTAAACAGAAGTATTGTTCGTTTCATCGTGTTCAATAACAAGAGAATCGGGATCTACTACAGAAACAAGATACCGGTTACCTATATCGAAATATGTAAACCTGTACCCTCCCTTGAAAGAAGCGGTTTCTCCACTTTCAAGCGGGGGCACATCAAAAAACACAACCGGTTGAAAAAGAGAATCCGGATCATCTGTAAGGTAGTAGACAAGCTGGGTTGCGGACGAAGGACCCTCCCCGTCATTGCTGACAATAACACTGAAACCAACATTCTGTCCCACCTCGAAAGGTGGCGGCACATCGGGAGAAGCAATAGATACACTCAGATCCGGATAGGCCAGAATGACTGTAAATTGACTGGAAGCATTATCGACCCCCCTGTTTCCAGAACCGACAACCACATCAACAATATGGGTTCCCGGCAGATCGGGGCACTGCAAGGTGAATTCCGTTGATGCAGTGGAGTTTTTGTAGATAAGATTGCCCAGAAACGCCGGGATGTTGACATCTCCGGAAAACACATCCGGTGGATTAAGAGTTGCCCATGAACCAACCGCAACATATCCACCGCTGTTCATAATTGAGACAGGGATGGTAAGTTCCCCTCCGGGAGGCGCGAATATGGTGGTATCAACCGGGAAGGTTATAGTTAGTTCCGGATCCCTCGCAAAACGGTATGCCGCAACAGCGAACTGCTGCTGCTCCGATGGATTGCCCGGGTCTGCCCAGGCTGCACCGGTAACCTGCACTGTCCATGCTCCCGCCTCAGGAGATTCAACCACAATCCTCTCAACAGGACTCGGGGCAGTTACACCTGAGGGAAGCTGATAATTATACTCCACATTTGTGGGGGAAGTTAAAGTAACATCAAGATCTACTTGAAGATCGGGAGATACTGAAGGAAGATCAGAGTAACCCAGACCAACTGACATCCAGCTGGTGTACGCAGGAACATATATGATCCATTGCTTAAATCCAGTTCCCTCTGTTATTGTGGAATTAATCCACATCAGACGATCAACTTCTTCCGAAAAATAGGTTCCAGGAAGGTGATAACCATCCAGAAGACCAAAGCCACTGGCTGCTGTGGCATAACCGGATGAGGGAGACCCCGTATTACTCTTCAGTGGAATTGCGCAGGCTGCCATAATGGCTAATGCATCTTCAGGATTGAAAAGATCTCCGTACTTCTCCTCGCATATAGCCAGAGCAGCCGAAACGAAAGCGGCAGCCATGCTGGTTCCCGCAAACCGTGTGTATGAAGGCTCACCCGGCCACCTGTTCTCTGGATCATCAAGCCACTGACCACCATACTGTGCGTTTGTTGTCGCAACTCCGTCCAGCATGGTTGACTCAATAAACTCCCCGCCAGGGGCAAGTATCTCAGGCTTGAGACGCCCATCCACTGTTGGACCTCTTCCACTGTACGAAGCAACAAGAATGTTACCTTCATCGTCCGGCAGGAAAGAAACAGCCCCCGCCGTAATAACATTTCTTGAGATTGCCGGGGATGGTATTGCGCCCGGATCCGGATTATTGCCGGAGCTGAATACGGAAATTACACCGTTTCTCGCCTGGGTATCTACTATCTGACAGAATCCATCGTAGGAGGTTGAACCATCAAAACCCCAGGAGTTATTCACAATGAAGCAATCGTTTGTAAAAAACTCAGTGTAAAACCCCGCAAACTGAGAAGCTGTCATTGATTCCGGTCTCTGTATTACATAAAGCTGAGCGCCCGGGGCACCTCCGCTTCCATTAAATTCGCACTCCAGGTCGACATCTCCTCTGGAAGCAATAACACCGCAAACAGCGGTTCCGTGACCATCGAGGTCTGCTGAACCGGCAACCACCGCACCGGCCAGATCAGGATGCTCTGACCAGACTCCGGTATCAAGAACACCAACCCGTACACCCAGGCCTGTATAATAAGTCCACAGTTCCGGCAACCCGGTCACCTGACGGCTGTCATCGGCCTGAGGATTAAGAGAATGCGAACGAGCAGTTTGTGCCCTGTCGGGAACTGCTGAAAGAGCACCCTGCTCCACCGGAGATGGAACCGCCCACAATTTATCCGCTAAGGCTATCCCTCCCGGAGGAACAAAACCCGGTGCCATCATTACAAGCCATCCACCGGCCCAGTGACGATTTCCGGAAAGAACCGCGTCCTCCCAGGACCATTCGGTAATGGCTCTGACAAATCCTGAACCCCGGAGGGCGTCCGGCGCCGGATTCTGTCCGACAACGGCAACAAAACTGGTACCGTCCGGAGCAAAGCCAACGGGCCACAGCCCGGCCTGGTCAAGAACAGCAAGATCATACGGGGTTAAAGACCTGTAAACTTCAACTAACACAAGCTCTCCCGGAGAGCCGGGAATAGAGTTAGTTAAAAACGGTCCGGATCCGTTATCAAGGGTAATGTAGTGAGAATCTGACCGTAGAAGCGCAGTCTGCCTTTCCTGGTAATCCATCAGTGATAAATCATCAAGTGTCAGCTGATCTATCGGTTCAATAAGAGGATAATCCGCAGAAAAAAAGAACGCCAGCAGAAAAACAGAGAACACAGTCATAGCCACTCCTATTTGTAGTTAATCGTACATCTAGAGATACTATAAAATGTAATGGTTCGTCAACCGCTTATTAAACAAACAGAACCGGGACAAATTACATTTGATTGTTCCGGTTCCAATATAAAGAGAACTGATTTATTTTGCCAGCAGATTTGTTCTGGCTTTGAAGGTATTTTCAAGAAGAAAAGCAATCGTGAGTGGACCTACACCACCGGGAACCGGAGTTATTGCTGAGCAGACATCGAAAACATCGTCGTAGTCAACATCTCCAACCAATTTTCCGTCACTGTTCCTGTTCATTCCTACGTCCACAATAACCGCCCCGGGCTTAATCCAGTTCCTTTTTATCATTTCCGCTCTGCCCACAGCAGCAATAAGAATATCAGCCTTGCGGCACTGTTTCATAAGATCGACTGTGCGACTGTGCGCGACGGTAACAGTACAGTTCTCCCTGAGAAGAAGGGCCGCCATTGGTTTTCCAACAATGTTGGATCTTCCCACTATGAGAGCGTTCTTCCCGGACAAGACAATATCGTGATGGTGAAGAAGTCCCACAATACCTGAAGGTGTACACGGGAAAAGACCGTCTTCGCCCCTCCACAATCTGCCAACATTAACAGGATGAAAACCGTCAACATCTTTTTCAGGCATTACCGCTGAAGCCACCCGGTCAACGGAAATGTGGTCGGGAAGAGGAAGCTGAACCAGAATACCATGGACCGAATCATCAGCATTGAGTTCATCAATAAGGCGTAGAATATCGGCTTCAGTTGTTTCTCCGGACAAGGCGATTACGCTGCTGTGAAAGCCAACTTTTTCACAGGCCTTCTCCTTGGCGGCTACATAGACCTTACTGGCGGCATTATCACCGACAATTACAACGGCAAGGCCAGGAGGTGATCCGTTAAGCTCGGTGACCCTGTTTCTTATAGAAGCTCTGACAACTCTGGCATATTTCCTGCCGGAAAGTACAAGAGGCATGCTACACTTCCGCCCTTTATCCTTTAGTGATCTTCTCGATCTGAACCCAGGTCTGATACTGTCTGTGGCCTGTTTTTCTCTGGTATCCCTTGCGTCTTTTACGCTTGAAAACAACAACCTTGGAACCCCTGGCCTGCTCGACAATTTTTGCCAGAACCTTAATACCATCAATGAAAGGATGTCCCACGACAACTTTATCGTCTTTTGCCACAAGAAGCACTTCCTCAAAAGTGTGGTCAGCACCCTCTTCACCCGCAAGACGAGGAACCATTAACTTCATGCCCGGCTCAACTCTGAACTGAGCTCCTCCTGTTTTTATGATAGCGTACAAATCGTACCTCCGCTTATATTACCACTATTTCACCAATAATACGTATTCTAATTACTTATCAGAACTCCGCAGACTTATACTAATTGAGTCCTTCGAGGTCAAGCTCTGGAATCAGGTGAGTACAAATCCGTTATCTCTTCATGAGAATCAAGGGAAAACACTTTAAACTCCGCCTGAAGCAACCTCTCATCCTCATGTACATGAACTGAAAGCCTGTCACTTCTCGCGGTAAGATATTCAAGTCGTCTTCCGTCATCCTCCATGAGATACTTTGAGACAAGAGGATTTATTGTAACCACCAGATTTATGTGTTTCTTTCCGTTGGCAGCCCTCTCTAAAAAGCGCTCTACTCTTGTAAGAACACTTACCGGCGTTTGAATTCTTCCTGTACCGGCACAGTGTTCACATGCAATTGACATGGACTGAACCAGACTGGGACGAACCCGTTTTCTGGTCATCTCCACCAGACCCATGGGACTTACCTGGCAGGTCTTTGTGGGAGATCTGTCTCTTCCCAATTCTCCTCTGAGGCAATTCACCACCTTATCTCGATGAGACGAGTTATCCATATCAATAAAGTCGATCACGATTATGCCGCCCAGATCTCTGAGTCGTAACTGGCGGGCAACTTCTCTGGCAGCTTCCATATTGGTCTTCAGGATTGTATCTTCCTGTCTTTTACGGCCAATATACCTCTTAGTGTTCACATCTATTGCCACAAGAGCCTCGGTGTGGTCAATAACAATTGATCCTCCGCTTTTCAGCAGAACTTCCCTGCGAACAAGAGTGGAAATTTCTTTCTCAATACCATACTGATCGAAAATAGGGGTCTTGCCCCTGTAGAATTTCACCTTACTTGCCATGTCAGGATCAAATGCCTTCAAATACTTTCTGATCTGTTTGGCTGCATCCCTTGAATCGCTGACAATGGTGTTCATATCGGGAGTAACAAGATCACGCACGGTCATAGTAATAAGATCATGCTCCTGATGAAGAAGAGCCGGTGCTTTGGACTTAATTGTAAGGACACCAATCTCTTTCCACTTGTTCACGATTCTTTCCACATCAGTTCTGAAACTTTCTTCGTCTTTATCAATTCCGGCAGTCCTGGCAATAATACCAAAACCCTCGGTTCTAACCTGCTGGACAATCTTTCTCAGCCGACTTCTTTCCTGTCGGTCGGTTATTTTTCTGGAGACCCCTGCCACCGAGTCCCCGGGCATACTGACAACATAACGTCCGGCAATGCTTATTCTGGTGCTTACCCTGGCACCCTTTGTTCCAATTGGCTCTTTGGTCACCTGAACAAGAATCCTTTTGCCTTTCTCCAGAACCTTCTCAATAGGCCTGCGTGTTTCATCAGATCTCGGAGGCTTTCCGTTCATAAGAGCTTTTGCAAAACTTTTTTCGTCTACAAGGTTTTCGCGTACATCTGATACATGGAGGAAAGCGCTTCTTTCCAGTCCAATATCCACAAAAGCAGCCTGCATTCCAGGGAGTACCGCATTAATCCTGCCCAGATAGATGTTTCCGACTATACGCTTGTCGTCCGCCATTTCGACGATAAGCTCCATTAGTCTGCCATCTTCCACAACAGCAATTCGAGTCACTTCCGGATGCCGGTTGACAATAAAATCAACCTTCATTAATTACTTCTCCTTCAGTTACGACCATGAGTGGAACAAGTTGCCCAGTCTGATCTGTAACAAAAATGTTACTTCTTACAATGGTTCCCCAACTCACACCTGCAGCCTCCAGAACCCTGTCAGGCCTGGAAGTTCCTTTGTTCGGATCGGAGATCATACACACTTTACCGCTATTTATAACTGAGATGGATGAAACAAGCTCATTTCCACTCAGGTAGTCAACCAATTTATCAGTACTGTCAACATCATCAATAATATACTCTGCCGCAGCGGTTAAAGAACCGGGTGATTTATACTTCCCGAAAATTTTCTTCATTGCTGTTATCCTGAAACCGGTGGGAAGCACTTGTGAAAGAGAATTCAGTACCCTGTGAAGGTCTACAGATTCCATGAGCTGGAAGTCAAGATACTCGCTGTCACTGCCCATACCAAGAGGTACAGGTTGTGAAAAAACAAGTTTCATCCGTCTCGCAAAACCGGAACTGTAATACACGGGAAGACCGCTTCTCCTCAAGACTCTTGTCCACATTCTCACCATATCCAGGTGAGATGTAAATCGGAAAAGACCAGTCTTGGAATATCTCAGACGAACTCTCTCCACGGGCAGCACCCCAACGGGGCGAACACCTTTTTCACTACTGAATACTAAATCCGGGAAAGGCAGTACATTCCCGTCACAACCACCGCAACCGCTGCAACCTGCCTCTCTGCAATCAGGAAGAACCTCCTCTTTAAAAGAACGCTCATACTCCTTGATAAGCCACTGCCTGTTCACTCCTGTATTCACAAAATCCCAGGGAAGAGGGTCTCCTATCTTGAAACCGAGTGGTTGTTTTTCACCAACAAGCTTCTCCCATACATCCCAGCGAAAGAGATCACTCCAGCCATCAAAAACGGCACCTTCACGGTAAGCCCTCTCAAGAACATCCTGAGAATCTATTCCGCCCGTACACAGAAAGTATTCCACCACGGAAACTTTTGGATCATTCCATGATACTCTGGCTCTTTTGCAGTTGCTCCTGACAAGCTGAATTCTTCTCCAGAGTTCCTCGTACCCGGGCTGCTCAGACCACTGAAATGGTGTATGAGGTTTTGGAACAAATGGAGAAACAGCGGCGGTTACCTTTCTTTTCTTTCCCATGATCTTCGCTATGGAGTCGGCCAGAACCGCTATTGCCAGAATATCATCATCAGTCTCACCGGGAAGACCCACCATAAAATAGAGTTTTATCCCGCTGACACCCATTTTTGAAGCAGTTTCCGCGGCCCGAAGGATTTCATCATGAGAGAGGGGCTTGTTGATGATTCTCCTCATCCGCTCGCTTCCGGCTTCAGGGGCCATTGTCATACTGCCCTTGAAGAACCTTTTGCTGCTGAGTCCGGGGAGAGTATCCGGTCTGAGGGATGGCTGGGATATTCTCATGTGCATCTCCTCTTCAATTACACCGAACCCCTGAAGCAGTTCATTCAATCCGGAGTAATCGCTGAAAGAAAGAGTCAGCGCACCTGCCTGTTCCCAACCGGTACTGTCAACCGACTCACTTATAAGCTTCAAAACATCCTGTGGCGATCTTTCGCGAACAGGTCTTGATAGTTGTGAAGCCTGACAGAACCGGCAGCCGCGGGTACAACCCCTCGCGATCTCCACAACTGCCCGATCATGAGCCACTGAAGCCATGGGAACGACCTGCTTCACTGGAGCGTCTTTGATCTCCAGTTCATCCGCAATTGCCCAGCGAACAGTCTGATCGAAATGGTGTTCCGGAACCAGGACGGAAGGAAGAGCCGCTGCTCTGAACAGCTTCTCATCCCGATTGAGGTCTGAGCACAGAATTTCCATTAACGGGAGAAGCCCTGCTTCAGCTTCACCAAGAAAAAATACATCGATAAAAGGCATGAGAGGAACAGGATTCGCCAAACCTCCGCCACCAGCGAGAATGATAGGATTTCCGGGGCCGCGGTTTTCAGAGCGCAACTCAAGTTTCATAAGGTCAATCAGTGAAAGAACATTGGTATAAAGAATTTCTGTTGAAATTCCAAACCCCACAACCGCGCTTTCAGAAATTGGATCCCCCGCCTCAAGATCAAGCCACTCAATGTCTCTTTCCCGCATTATCCGATACATATCAACAGCGGGGTGAAACCCGCGTCTTACACAGTATTTTCCTGTTTCAAGCAACAGATGACGAACAACCCTCAAGCCGAAATTGGATGCTCCCAGTTCGTATGTGTCGGGATAGACCAGGGTAACACGGGAACCGGTCACTTCCGTGGAAGTGTTGTACTCAAGCCCTGTATACTGCTGCGGTCTGTCTATTTCTTTCAGAGCGTCAAAAAACGCGCCTTTTTTCAAATCCAGAAAGAGACCTCCTGAGAAACTGGATTACTGAACAAACCACCTTCTCTGGTATCGCTCACAGACAGATCCATAGCCATTTTCTTTATGAGAGCTTCGTCGGTACCCTTCAAATATCCGAACCGCCAGAGAACACCGCAGCGCAATGCTTCAACGGGAAATCCCCTGCGCTTCAGAAGTTCAGTCCAGTTCTCGCTTACACTGTCAACATAATCCCTGACAACAATCCCCGCCCATTGCAGTTCCGGGTCCTCTCCCGCCAGAGAAGAGTCTTTCTCTGTAAAGAGCCACAACTGCTTATTGGGATTTACAATATCGGCAAAATGACCAATCAGTTCGGAAACAGTATCTCTTCCACCGCTGGACACTTCAAACTCCCACAGGTCGTGCCGACAGAGCTTCAATGGAGGTAATTGAAGCCTCATTGCCTTTATGGTATTAAGAGCGGTTACTGCCTGGGGATCAGGAGTTTTCAACCTTACCGCTATCTGAATGCTATCCATTATTCCACCCCCAGGTACTTCGCAAGACCTTTAAAAATAATCGCTCCCGGTCCCGGCTGATCTTCGAGATCTTTTAAAGATGAGTTCCTTCTCGACTCACCCCATGGACCCTTCATGTCCGGAGGAACCTGCCACAAATGAAAACTTCGTTCCGGGTGAGGCATCATGGCGAGTACATTGCCGTCAACATTCATAAGCGCGGCAATATCAAGAACGGAACCGTTGGGATTCTCCGGCCAACCGTGGGGAGCAGAACCGTCAACACCACAGTAGGAAAGACCGATATGACTTCGCACCCTGTTCATATCTTCTTCCCGGAAAACAAATCTTCCCTCCGCATGAGCAATTGGTACAGGAAAAGGGTTGCCATTCATAGCAGAAAGCCATGGGCATTTTTTAATTGCCTCAGGCACAGGTTTCAGATGAGTCCATCCTGACAGGTAACCACTTCTGCCGGGCGCAAGGTTTCCTGCCAGTGCTCCCTGTACAGACCCCGGTTTCCAACCCGGAACCAGGCCGCTTTCAATCAGGACCTGAGCACCGTTGCAGATACCGAGAATGGGCTTTCCGTTAACCGCCTCTTCAAAAACAAGATCCATAATGCTTTCACGAGCGGCGATTACACCTGCTCTGATCCTGTCCTGAAATGAAAATCCACCGGGAAGCACATAAGCATCAGCTCTGTTGTCTGAAAGCCTGTCAATATCGTTCCAGTTGTAAATCCGGGCATCAATCCCTGAGTTCCTGAGTACTCTGGCGGTCTCAAACTCACAGTTGGAACCCGGGAATCTGATTACAGCGGCACAGGGCATCAGACACCCTCCTCTCTCCAGATAACCGAAGCCAGTTTGTCTAACCACTCTTTTCTTAAAGATTCCAGATCAACTGACCATCCATTTCCTGAAACTGAGCATCCCCTGCAGACCCTGCCAGCCACCGAAACAAATTCCGGCAGTGTAGCATCTTCAACGAAACCGGGATCAACCTCCATAAGATATCCCGGTGTCTCCGAGAAAAGAGTAACTGGATTTGAGTCAAGAGAAAACTCAATACCAAACTCTGCACTCGCGAGGGCCATTTCCGCTCCGGCAACAGCAAGACCTCCTCCGCTGATGTCATGCACGGAATATGCTCTTCTGTCATGAATCACTCCGAGAACCCAGTCCGCCATCTTTTTTTCCAGAGAACCCCTGAAGGCTGGAACCGTTCCACCATGATGACCAAGACAGGTTCGGTAGAAAAGGCTTCCACCCAGTTCATCTTTTCTGGTACCTATGAGAAGAACAGGATTTCCCTCTTTCCTGAGAACCAGATCCGTGGCCTTTCTGTGATCATGGATCTTTCCGAAAACCGCGACAATCGGGGATGGAGGAATAGCTTTCCCCCCGGTGGACTGGTTGTAGAAACTCACATTTCCGGAAACAACAGGCAGCGGGTAATCCCCTCCACTGAATCCCAGTGAGTTGCAGGCGTCAGCAATACCTGCCACAGCCTGTTTGAACTGCCAGAATGCCCCGGGATCCTCGGGATTCCCGAAATTCAGGCAGTCGGTGGCACATATAGGAGTAGCACCGGTAGCCACAACATTTCTTACAGCCTCGCCTACAGCATGGGCTCCACCCAGAAATGGATCAAGCTCACCGTACCATGGGTTACCGTCGCCACTCACTGCCAGTCCTGCTCTGGAACCCTCCACTGGAACGGATACACAAGAATCAGCCTCTCCCGGTCTGAGCCTGGTAACACCCTGCACCTCTGAATCGTAGTAGGACCAGATGTGTTTTCTGCTGCAGCCTGAGATTGAAGTCAGTATTGTGGTAAGATCCCTGGAGGGATCACATGGTCTTTCTAACGGCTCAGGTGCCCCACTGTTCACCGGGCTTTCTTCCCGCTGGTAAACAACACCTTCTGTAATGTAGTTGATGGGGGTTTCAGCGGCGTTTTCCCCCCGGCATATCACATTGTACACAGGTTTGGAATTGAATTTTCCAATAACCGCCGCCCTGCAGTGCGGAAAAAGCCGGGGCAGTTCGAACTGTTCGTTGTACACCTTTAAAACATCATCCGCCACGGAAGCCGGTACAGCCAGACCGTACCTCTCCTGAGTCTCACTGCATGCGATAACCTCGGGAGGAAGATTCTTTATTGATACAGGCACCGCATCCAGATCTACATCAATGCCTAATCCTCCATGAGCTGCCAGCTCACTGGTAACACAGGCAATACCTCCGGCGCCAAGATCTTTGAATCCAAATTTGATGTCTTTTTCAAACAGCATATCAAGAACCGCCCGGTTGGCCTCTGAAAGAACTCTTTTCAAAAAAGGATCGGCAACTTGAACAGATCCCATTCCCTGCTCACCATCCAGATCCGCGCTGGCGAAAGTAGCGCCGCCAAATCCAGTATCATCGGTGGGTTTACCTGTGAGGATAAGAACATAGGGTTCCTTGTGTGCCTCCTGTGGAACAAAGCTGTGTACAATCCTGTCGTGGGGCACGATACCGAAAGCAACCACATTAACCAGACAGTTATCATCGTATCCCGGATGAAATTCTGTATCTCCACCCATATTGGGAACGCCAAGGGCATTTCCGTACTTCCAGATACCCTCTACAACTCCTCTGACAATTCCACGGGTTGTCTCGCCCCTGCCGCCCTCAGGATCACCAAAACGAAGAAGATCCATTGAACCTGTAACCCTTGCGCCCATGCAATAGACATCTCTGACAATTCCACCCACCCCGGTAGCCGCCCCTTCAACTGGAAGAACCTGTGAGGGGTGGTTATGGCTTTCATGAGCCACAACAAGATCCCATTCTCTGCCATCCTGGTGGCAGAAGCTGACCACGCCGGCATCCTCTCCTGGACCGATAACAACTCCCGGGGAATCGGTGGGTAAAGTTTTCAATACAGGTTTTGAGCTCTTGTAGGAACAATGCTCACTCCACATGGTATCAAACAGATGAAACTCCAGTGGAGTAGGCATTCTGTTTACATAACCGGCAAGTTTTTCCGCTTCCTCAACGGTCATTGCCAGACCACGCGAAGATACCTCGTTCCGTAACTCTTCCCTGTTCGGTCTTTTTGACATACTGCCTTCCCGTCTCGAATCCGGATTATGCGTCGTAATAACCCTCAAATTCCATTGATTCCACAGATCTCAATCGGTCAAGCAAATTCCTGGCATCAAGCCTGGAACCACCTTCGACTACAATACCTTTAATCTCTACCGATCCCACATGTGTCCCATCTTCCAGTGTGAGCAAAGGAATTTCTCCTCCCAGCTTTCCTATCACCGATTTCATTCCTTCACGCTCTGTTCCGGGAAGAAGAAGAATCACTGTTCCCCTGCTTATCCTGATACCAACATCAATATTACGAAGAGATGCCAGAAGGTGCTTGGCCGCAACACTCATAATTTCTTTTGGAGCCGCGCTTTCATCGGCCTCAGCGGATTTCATCTGAAGTTCCATTACAGCCAGAGAACTGCCAAATCTTTCTACCCGTTCAAGCTCATTTTCCAGTGTCGGTTCAAGTGAAAGTTTCCCCGTAAATCCCGTATCCTGATCCAGGCTGGAAGACCTGCCGAATCGCTCAAGAAGTCTTACATTCTCAAGAGCGGCAGCACCCACCGCCGCCAGGGCACGCAGGGTTTCTCTTCTCATTGTCCCAACGGTCTCAAACCCGCCTGCGGTGATAACTCCGTAGAGAACACCTTCCACCTGCATCGGAGCCGCGTACTTCGGTTTGAAACCTGGAATATCGCTGGTGATCATTTTTCTTCTGACGAGAACGCTTTCCTTCTCCAGTTCGTCTCTGAATAAGAGTCTTCCAGTTTCGGCAGCCATGCCGACAAAGCCATCACCAAGCCCAAGATTTATCCGTTTACCCAGCACATCTGAAAGCCCGGTTGACGCGGAAAGACCAAGTCGGGCACCGGTTCTGTCCGCGAGAAAAACAGCCGATTCGTTGGCCTTCAGCAGATTCTGACACGCCCTGTTGATCAGATTTACCACTTCATCACTGTCTCTACCGGCAAAAATCTTCTTGATCAGATCAGGAAAGAGCATGATCAAGTCGCTTCCCTCGCGCTCTCCTTTTTCAAATCCCTGTACTTGCAGTCTCAATTTTGAAACTTCGCTGTGGGCTCTTCTAGCGGCAGTGGTAAGTACAGCCGCGGCATCCGAGGCTGCTTTTTCCTTTTTTCGCATCAAACTCCAGCATACAAAGTATACTATAGAAGCTCCCAGCAAAAGCCCGGTAATCAATCCAACAACCATAACTCCCCCTTTCCGCGATCCAGAGAGGTCAGCCAAGCCCCAATCTGCCCAGAATATATCCCTCGTTCCGCAGATGATTGTCTATAGTACAGATATGACCAAGTTCGTCTTCAGGAACAACCCCCGTTACTTCACTCTGGGAAAGGGCAGCATCCGCAAAGGATTCACCGCTCTCCATAGCTCTCATGGCAATCTTCTGAACAAGAGCATAGGAGTCCTCTCTGGTAAGCCCGTGCCTGACCATTGCGAGCATTACTGCCTGGGAAAAGTACCTGTCGCCAGCTTTCTCTACATTCTCCGCTACAGCCTTCTCCATTATCCTCAATCCTGATGCCAGATCTGCGGCTTTACGGAGACCATAAAGGACCACACCGCAGGCATCAGGAAAAATAAAACGCTCAGCCGCTGAATGACTGATGTCCCTTTCATGCCACAAAGAAGTATTCTCCAGACCAACCTGCAGGTAGCCTCGCAAGAGCCTGGCAAGACCACAAAGTCTCTCTCCCACAATGGGGTTCCGTTTGTGGGGCATCGCGCTGGATCCTTTCTGGCCTCTGCCGAATCTTTCCTCTACCTCTCCCACTTCGGTTCTTTGAAGATGCCTGCATTCCGTGGCAAATCTCTCCATGGCTCCGCCGACAGCAGCCAGAGCATAGAGAAATTGAGCATGCCGGTCTCTCGCGACAACCTGAGTAGGTACTTCTTCCACACCGAGATCCAGTTTTTCGCAGACATATTCCTCAACCGAAGGATCAAGATACGCATAAGTGCCGACCGCACCTGAAATAGTGCCCACGCATGAAGACTGAAGGCCATCCTCAAGCCTTTTCATACACCGCAGGTATTCTGAATAATGTCCGGCGAACTTCAGCGCGAGAGTTGTAGGTTCGGCGTTCATCCCGTGGGTTCTGCCCATACAGACAATCCCCTTTGAACGGTGAATGAGACCCGCAAGAGCATCTCCGTAATTTCTGAGTGCTTCCTTTATAAGAACACCCGAGTCCCGTATCTGCATTGCCATGCAGGTATCAAGGATATCACTGGAGGTCATACCGTAGTGGATATGACGACTCTCCGTACCCAGAGACTCTGAAACAGAAGTGAGGAAGGCAATTACATCGTGCCGTGTCACCGCCTCGATTTCATTAACTCTTTCAGTATTGAAAGAAGCCCTGCTCTTTATTTTTTCAAGATCTTCACGGGGAACCAGACCGGCTCTGCACCTTGCCTCCACAGCCAGAACTTCAATTTCCAGCCACCTGGAGTATCTTGCTTCAGTGGTCCATATTTCCGTCATTTCGGGTATGGCATATCTCTCTATCATAAAATCTCCTCAACTAATGCGGCATTACCGCACCGGAAGTGAGTCCGGCGTAAACCCAGGCGAATAATGACTTTTCCGGAACATATATTCTGTACCAGTCCGGCGCCTCACCTGTAACCATAAGACTGTCTCCGGCATGGGCTGAACCAACAATGGCATACTGTGTGCCGGGTCCCTGCCTTAAATTTACAACCCTTCCTGTAACAACTACCGGTTGAAAGGGAATGGTTAAAGGATTTTGAATGGGTTCCGGATTTGTTTCCTCCGCGGTCAGAGTATTACCACATCCGGGGAGAATGAGCAGAATGGACAAGAAAACAATGATTAACCTCATGTTAAAACCTCTCATATACTGCAAAGCAAGTATGGTATGAGGCCGGCAATTACCAGACTCCCGTCAGAGATAACTCTTACCGACAATTCAGATGGAAACGATTCTTTTTCCAGATGGATATATGCCCATATAAGAAGAACCGGGGCAGCAACAAAACCCAGCGCGCACAATTGAAATTTCCCAAGGAGAACAGCAGTTATCTGTACCAATCCCCCGGCTGTGGCACTTGCCAGCAGTATCTTCCTGCACCTGGCGGCTCCGAGGTGCAAGGGAAGAGTATCCATCCCAAGCAGCGCGTCTCCCTGCAGATCCACAAGATCCAGAAACAAAGACCTGCTGAAAAACAGAAAGGCAAGAGATGCCGGCCAGATAAATAATCTCAAACTGAAATCCAGTCCCGCAAGAGATACCGCGGGAAGAATGCAGACAAGAAAACTCCAGGCAAGTGTGAACAGTATTTCGCGAGACCCGGGTATAGCGCGAAGAAGATCAAAGAAATGATTATTTTGAAGAAGAGGAAGAGCATACAGAAAACAGAAGAAAGTAGCCACGATAGTCCACAGAAGCCAGGCAGTACCGAGAACAAAGGACAGAACAACGGCACCAAGAAAACTCATTGCGACAAGAGCAAGTAAACCCCGCTCGTGTGTACGGATAAATTCCTGTCTTTTCTGGCTTGTCATGGTCACTCGTCTGCACTCCAGAACAGCGGTAAAATTAGTAAATGACCACAACAGAAACCCGGCTGCAAGCCCGGCGGTTCCCCAGCCGGTACCACCCAGTGTTCTACCCTGGGCAAGGGCAATGATTAAAGCAATGAACGGAATATGTGTACCGCTGAATATCAGATTTCTGAATATTGTGCGAATCCATCCCGCGCCAGTTGACTCTCCCTGAATTTCCAGCAAACGCTCACGAACTTTCCTGATGCTCCAGCCGGGAGTAGAAGCGCCCGCCGACAGAAGAACCCGCTTGTACTGTCCAAGAGACTCTGTATTCAGTTCATCGTGTGTTTCAATTTTAAAAACAGGCAGACCTGTCTCGCCGGCGATGGAAGCCAGTCTTTCAGTATTTGCGCTGTGGCTTCCTCCAACAACTACAACGGCATCAACCTTTCCCAGAAGTTCTCTAAGTTCCCTTTGGCGCCTTGAAGTTGAATCACAAATAGTGTTTGAGAATTCAATTGACTGCCATCTATTTTTCAGTGTAGAGAGTATTTCCGAAAATTCTTCACAGTTCTGAGTAGTCTGAGAAAGAAGAAACGGTTTTTCAAGATATGGAAGGCTGGCGGCATCAGCAACAGATGAAACAACTCTGCCCGAGGAACCGGCACAAGACAGTATTGCCTTGACCTCGTGGTGATCCGGGTCTCCAAAAATAATAACATCATATCCCAGCTTCGACATCTTCGTAGCAATTGCCAGAGCTCTTCCAACCCTGGGACAGGTAAGATCCCTCAATTTGAGCGGAAGTTGTCGCAATCGATTCCGCTCTTCCACTGTAACCCCGTGTGTTCTCAAAAAAAGAGTGCCACCGCTCTCATCCCAGGGCTCAGGGGATGTACCTACTCCTCTGTCTTTCAAGGCCTCGATAACCTGGGGGTTATGCACAAGGGGACCGTAAACACGAAAGGGACCCTCGCCCCTTTTAATCTCTGTAACAACACTGTCAACAGCCCGGCGCACTCCCCAGCAGAAACCTGCAGTCTTTGCAACTATGACACTCATGGGGCAAAGATACAAAAAAACAGGTTGTTTCCGTTAACAATTCATTAAAATGCAGCCTTGAGTGAACCCCATGTGGTGTTGTCAAGAGCCAAATAATCAACGACTCGTATAAAGTAATCACCCGTATCACCCCAGGGCTCCCAGATGATGAAGTCATCACTGTAGAAACTGTGGATTCCAGGAGTACCGTCACTGAGAATCGAGGGCCATCCGCCTTCGCTCATCTCTGTATTGGCAAGTGCCCAGAAGTTACTTTCAGTACTAATCTGAGGGTAGTACTCAGCATAGACAGAGGAATAGTGGATTGCTGTTACCAATGTCTGATCAAGCTGCAGTGCGGGACCCATCGCGTCGCCATTCCAGATCTCAAGGTAAAAATCGGATGTGTCCCATGGGTGACTTGAGTCATGGTAGAACCAGAATTCTGATGCTTCCACCTCATAGCTCGACATTCCGGGTATGAAGTCCTCAATGTTGAACCATACACCTCTGTACATACCGTCCCATGTGAACCAGGCGGCGGTACCGTCATCGTACGCAAGCCAATCGGCATCTGTTCTCTGGATTGGATCAAGATTAACCGCGATCTGGCCCGCGAGAACTGTCAATGATAGTACAGCAAGAATTGCTATTGCCTTCTTCATGACTCCCCTTTCTTCTACATCCCGCCAGCCAAAAGGCCGGTTCCCGAAGGAACCGGC
>JAUVJW010000159.1 GCA_030596465.1 Candidatus Fermentibacteraceae bacterium
ATTCGAAGTTACATTGGTTCGGGTACATCAATAACGAACAGTATTAACATGGGAACTGACTTCTGGCGGGGACATGTCAGAGATTCAGGTGCAGTCACCGCCAGTTACCCCGCTCTTGGTATAGGAAGAAATTGTGTTATCAGAAACACAATACTTGATAAAAATGTCAGGCTGGGGAACGGGGTTCGACTTGTTAATGAGTCAGGGCTGAACTTCTATGATGGAGACAATATTTATATAAGAGATGGCATTATCGTGGTTCCAAAGGGAGTTACCGTACCGGACGGTACGGTTCTTTAGTAACTATCTGGAGATGACTTCCATAAGTCTTCTGGTGAATTCTGTTTCATTGGGAATTTCGTCATAGTTCAGTGCCAGAGCAGACATCGCGTCAATGTAAGCTCTTATTATTGAAGCTTTTGTGATTCTCTGCTGCCTGTTGTTCTTCGATCTGTTAGTTGAAATTGTTCTCACAATACGAGTTAGGACTTCTTCCTGATCCTGCCTGACTGGAACCGTAAGTCGAACCGACGCGACCGACTGTTCTTCAATATCTGTTATGCTGCTGACCAGTCCGCTGTTTCTTTCCATGTTAGCCATGTAATAAACCTCCTGTGCACCAAAGATACATTTTTCAAAACCTGTGTCAATAGAAATATGAAATTCATCAGTTATGAACTTGGGGTATTGACGATGGCTGCACATGTTGCTAGGGTAATACCACAGTGAGGTAACAAGTCCCGGTATTTTATGGGATTAGCGGATTCCGGAGGTGATCAGATGGTATTTCGGAGTCGATTGCAGGGAGGGGAGACATGCTGATCTTTGGCGGGTCAGGAAAGTCGTCTGTTGGCCTGGACATTGGTAGTCATTCGGTAAAAGTGGTTGAGCTCGTTCGTTCCGGAAAGGGAATCAAGCTCAGCAGATACGCTATTGTCGAATTGCCTCCCGACACAGTTGTCGACGGCGAGGTGGTCAACAGAGATCACCTGGTGGAGTCTATCAAGGATGCTTTGACCAAATCGGGCATCAAGACGAAAACGGTTAATTCGGCGGTATCCGGAAGAAGTGTTATTGTTCGCAGGATTCCCATGGAAAAAATGACGGAGGCTCAAGCCCGTCAAGCGATTCACTGGGAAGCCGAGCAGCACATCCCGTTCCGAGTGGACGAAGTGAGCATTGATTTCAAGATACTAAACGAGGAATCAGCTCCAGGTCAGATGGAAGTTCTGCTGGTCGCTGCCAAGAAGGAAATTATCAACCTTCACAGAAGTGTTGTTCAGGGCGCGGGAATAAAATCCTCTTCGGTGGATCTTGAGCAATTTGCCCTGCTCCGCGCATACGAAAATTCTTATCACCCGGCAGACGATGAATGTGTTACCATTTTGAATGTTGGTTCTGACAACACCAACCTTGTAATTGCCAAGGGTGGTGTTCCCAGCTTTAATAGAGATATCGCAATGGGTGGTGGGCGATTCATAGAGGCAATACTTCGCTCTCTTGGAGTTGACTATCCAACAGCGGAAGCGATTCTTAAAGGTAATCTCCCCGAGGGTGTTTCAGAGGCCGATGTCAAAAATGCCGTTAGCAGTGTGCTGGAAGAATTATCAACCAGCGTAAGAAGATCTTTCATTAGTTTCCAGGCATCAGGTGAGAGCAGCAGAATCGACAAGATGCTTCTCAGTGGTGGATGTTCACTCATGGCCGGTCTTGCCGAAACTCTCAGCGATCATCACGGACTACCGGTAGAGGCATTCAACGTTCTGGGAGACATACAACTTGAGGGAGAACTTCTTGCGGATGAAGCCGCCAGACATTCCCTTGAGCCAATCATCGCTGTTGCGGTGGGTCTGGCCCTCAAGTCACTCGAGCCCGGCAGTCTTGATATTGATATCCTGCCCGCGGAAGAAAAAACCAGGAAAAGCAGGAAGTCAAGCGCGGAGGCATCACCATTTCTCAGCATTCTCAGTTGGGCGCCTCTTGGCCTTATTGTGGTGGGTTTAATTGTTTTGTTCATCCATTACGGCGGGCTTACTAAAACTCGAGATCAACTGGACAGTGAGATCACCCAGCAGAACAGAGATATTGCCAGTATGCAGCAGCAGGTTTCAAGGCAACAGGATCTGGATGCTCTTGAGGCTCAGCTTAACATGAGAAGAGCATCGGTAAACGCTCTCTCTCTCAGGCAGAAGAGTACAGTTTATGTACTCGAGTACCTTGTTCGCGCTTTGTATCCGGAGCAGGCGGAATTTGCGGAGGAGGCCGGTAAAAACATTTACCTGACTGAACTTTCGTTTATTGAAAGCAATCTGCACATTTCCGGCATTTCCAGAACCTGGGGAGATATTGTTGCTTTCCAGACCAGGCTCGAGGAAACCATGCCTGATGGCGTTAATCCTCTTTTCCTGCTGGAGGACTTTGGACAAAATTACAATGTTGCGCCTGTTGTTGATGTTGGCGGCGGCGAAACCAGGTATCAATTCAGTACTGACATAGGCGTAAATCTGATGTCGCTTGAACCGCTTGTCGGCGACTACACCGGAATCTGATGGGGGGTATCATGAAAAAGACGATACTGGCACTGGTTGTGCTGAGTTTTCTTGTGGTGCTTGTTGGTTGTGATCCATTCGGATCAGAGAAAACCATGACTTATATAACAGGCACTATCTATACCGATCCGGCTATGACCATTCCTGCTGAAGGAATTGCAGTGGAGCTGGTTGTGGATCCTGACAGTTCTACTGTGAGAACCCAGGTCGTATTCACAAATACAGCTGGAGTATTCTTTATGGATATCCAGTTCTACCCGTGTCTGGGCGATGAAGAATCCGGAGCCGGATATTCAATGCCCGGTTCTGCCAAAGCAGGCCTCACGGCTTACTACGGGGCGAAGACTTATGTTTATAAAACTATGGAGGACGGCTTTACGCTTACACCGGGAGATACTCTAACAGTCTGGCCTGTTGATTTGTCAGCGTTTGGAGATCAGTCCGGGGGGTCGCAATAATGACTGCTACTGTACTGGCAGAGCTGGAAACAGGAAGGGAGGCGGACATTGGCTGCTGATTTTCGAGATCCTCGCATTCTCAGGTTCATTATCGGGATCATCCTCCTTGGAGCACTTGTTTTCAGTTACTTCAACTTCTTTGCTTCATCGGTGATCCTTGAGATTGATGAGAGAGAACAGACCATGGAGATGAAGGAATTGGAGCTAAGGCAACTCCAGGGACAGACTACGGATGATCTGGCCATGATCGGGCAGAGAATTGAGATGTACAACCAGGAACTTGAGGAACTTGACAGATTTCTTCCACGGCATTACAACCAGGAGGATATTCTTGATATGCTCACAGGCTATGCGGGTGGAAGCGGTCTGCAGATTATATCTCTTGTTCCCATGGCACCGGTTGTGGACAGTGAGTACCAGATTTATGACTGGCAGATTACACTTACGGGAAGGTTTCACAGGCTTGGTGTTTTCTTCGATCAGTTAACGCAGCAGCCGATGATGAGTTCTGTAACCAATTTGCAGGTTCATCAGTTGAAAGCTGCTGAAGGAAAATTTGACAACATAGAGACCACATTCACTTTTTCGGCCTACATTCAGCCGTAACAAAGGAGGGAGGAATAAAACGATGTACAGAGATCTTAGAATGTTCAAATCAGCTGCACTGACTGTTTCCCTCTTCCTGCTTGTTGCGGGGTGTGGAAAAGAATCGGTTGATCAAAGCTCAGTTGATTCCGGAACAGTTCATGTGGAAATTGAAGAACAGCCGCCTGTGGCGGGATGGCTTGATGTTGTACTTCCATCTGAAGCAGTGGCCATGGACGCATGCGGAGATAATGTCTGGATTCTCACCGACCAGGGCTTTGTTATGAGGTGGAACTCCATCGATGGAGAATGGTCCGCGGTAGAAACAGACGCGCCACTGGCTGAAGCTGAATACGCGTTTGCTATTTCCGTTTCAGAAAACGGCGCAGCTGTTCTTGCCCGGGGTGCGTTGATTGTTTTTAGTGGTGATCTTGTTACAGAAATACTTTTCCCACAGGGCTCGACACCCGCAGGTGTTTGTGCCATGGAAGACGAGATCGCCGTTCTTTTCAGTGATGGTTCTGTGGGTATCTCCGACGGTGTCGCTACAGAACTTATCAGAATTGTAGAGTCTACGGAAAAGAGTGCGGCAGGGAGTCTGTGCTATGATCAGAATGTGCTTGCCTGGATAAACACCGATGGTACAGTCAGCAGATTTGATCTTGCGGAAAGCCTGCTTTCAGAAACGATTCTTCCCGACAGTACCACAGATATCTGCTTTTTTGAAGGTGAGATATTAGCCGGTAATGGATCATCCGTTTATCGCCTTGATAGTGATGAAAACTGGGAGGAATTCTGCAACGGCAGTTTTACGGGAGACGGGCTTCTCTACACGGAAAGAGGATTGACAGCCTTTGGCTGTGAAGATGTTATCGCCGCCGGTCTTCCCGGAAAACCGGAGAAGATCTGTCAGATAGATGACGGTACGGTGTGGTCTATTTCGAGTGGAGGAATTGCTGTATGGGCTGAGATTGGATCTGTTGAGACCAGACTTCCGGATGCTGACATTCAGCTGATCAGGTACAGGATGGCTGGTCAGACCGGTGGGGGTTCCGCCAGTGGTTCCGGTATTGGAACATCAGATGCGTCTTTCGGGGGTGTGTTCCGGATCTATGAATCAGTATCCAGCAGACCTGATCCATTCAGCGAATTCCCTCTCAGCAGCAGAGATCTGAGGCGTTCCATCGCTGATCTCACAATTGAAGAACTTCACCTTGTGGGTATTACCCTTGATCCTTCGGGTGGAGATCAGGCAATGGTTGAGGATGCAAACGGAGTAGCTTATGTGCTGAGAGAGGGTACTGTACTTCGAAACAATACTCATATAGCAGAGATAACGGATAATGAAGTAATAGTTGTACAGGAAGTTATTGTTGGCTCGGAGGATGCTTCCGGGGGTACCACATCGATACCCACGATATTCTCCATGCGACTCCATGAAGAAGGTGGTCTGTAATGCGTATGATCGCTTTGATCTTACTGGTACTGGCTGTGCCGGTTATGGCTTATCGGGTAACGGATATCTCGGTAGTGCCTAGC
>JAUVJW010000201.1 GCA_030596465.1 Candidatus Fermentibacteraceae bacterium
TCATTCACCAATTATCTACTCCGGCCCACTGGCCGTCCAGCTACCACCGAGAATACTGACACCACTTTGCCCCGTAAGGTCATACTGAACGGATGAGTCCCAGAGACCAATCAAACTGTCACCCGTGGAGAATGTTCCACTGAAGGAAAAAACATACTTCAGAGTATCGTGATCTATCGTATCATTCCAGCTGAATGTGGAATCGTCGGAAACAGTAGTTGATGGACACAGCCAGGTGCGTGTGTCTGTTGTATCAGCATAGACATGCTCAAGAGTCATAGTCCAGTCGGTAATAGTCGGGTGATTGAGGGTGAAGGTAATTGGTATAAGATCGGCTGTTTCACCAGTCCAGTCTCCGTTGTTCCATCCGGTTGGACCGGAGGGATTACTGCTTTTTCCACAGGCCACAACAGCTATAAGCGCAAGTAAAAGGCCTACTGTTATCTTCTTCATGTTTTCTCCTTTGTTAGTCTCTTTTGAGAACTGCCAGAAATGCCTTCTGGGGTATCATTACCCTGCCAACCATCTTCATTCTCTTTTTTCCAGCCTTCTGCTTTTCAAGAAGTTTTCTCTTTCTGGTAATATCTCCTCCATAGCACTTGGCTGTTACATCCTTCCTGAGAGCACTGATTGTAGTTCTTGCTATTATCGCGCCGCCGATTGTTCCCTGAATTGGAATCTTGAATTGCTGCCTCGGTATTGCTTCCTTCAGGTTCTCACACGCTCTTTTTGCCCATGTATGGGCTCTATCACGGTGAACGAGCATGGAAAGCGCATCAACCTTCTCACCGTTTACAAGTATATCAACCTTTGCCAGATTGCCCGGCTGATAACCAGATGCTTCGTAGTCAAAACTGCCGTAACCCTGTGTAACAGATTTCAGTTTGTCATAAAAATCGTAAACAATTTCCGCCAGGGGCATATCCACCTTAATTTCAACTCTTCTTGCGCCAACATAGGTATTCGTGTAATTCTGCCCTCTTCTGCCCAGAAGCAATGTGGTAACTGGTCCGATATACTTGTCAGGCATAATTACCGATGCTTTGATGTATGGCTCTTCTGTAAGTTCTATCCGGGAAGGATCAGGATACAGGTTGGGATTATCTATGTACTTAATTTCGCCATTGGTCAGTGTTACTCTGTAGAGAACAGTTGGAGCCGTTAAGACCAGACTCATACCGAATTCTCTCTCCAGCCTTTCCTGAACAACTTCAAGGTGAAGAAGGCCAAGAAACCCGCACCTGAAGCCAAAGCCAAGACCAACTGAATTGACTTTCTCGAACACAAGAGAGGCATCGTTAAGCTTCAACTTATCCATTGCCAGGGCGAGATCATTGTAGTCTTCGCTGGAAATGGGAAAAAGACTTGAGAAAACAACCGGCTTGGCCTGAGCGAACCCATCCAGCATAAATTCAGCTGGACTTAACTTTGTGGTAATTGTTTCGCCGCTTCTCACATCGCTGACACTTTTAATCCCTGCGATAATGTAGCCCACATCTCCGGTATTAAGAATTTTACACTTTTTCCGTTTGATACCGAGATGACCGATCTCCTCAACACGATACTCGTTACCTCTGGCCATAAGGAAAATGTCCTGATCACTTCTCATTACTCCATCCACCACCCTGAAATAGGCAATTACTCCTCTGTAGGGGTCAAAAATGCTGTCGAAAACTCTGGCGCGCAGTGGGGCGTCGGGATCTCCCCCCGGAGGTGGTATCCGCTCCATGATTACTTCAAGCAGTTCTTCAATACCCTGCCCGGTCTTTGCGCTTACCAGCACGGCACCATCAGGATCGAGACCAAGCTCGTTATCGATCTCATAAAGAGTCTCATCAATATTCGCTGATAAAAGATCAATTTTGTTCACAACCGGTATTATTTCCAGCTCCTGCTCCATAGCCTTGTAGAGATTAGCTACAGTTTGAGCCTCAACCCCCTGAGCGGCATCAACCACAAGAAGGGCTCCTTCGCACGAAGCCAGTGCCCTGCTCACTTCATAGCTGAAATCAACATGCCCCGGTGTATCGATAAGGTTCAGTTGAAACACATTACCGGCTTTGTTCTCGTGATACATTGTAACAGCAGTACTCTTGATTGTAATACCGCGTTCACGCTCAATATCCATGGAATCAAGCATCTGATTGTGAAACTCTCGCTCGTCCACTGAACCTGTTGCCTGTAGAAGCCTGTCAGCAAGGGTTGATTTACCATGATCTATGTGTGCTATTATGCAGAAATTCCGGATATTTTTTTGCAAGTTTTTCCTCCCGTGTTGAGTGTAATATGTTCGGTATTCGGTTGTCATTACAAACAGCGTAAAAAGGGGGAGAAAAAATGCCCATTTTCAAAAAAGATAAAAAGAGCAAAAACAACACACAGAAAACACCAGACAATCCTCTGCAGCTTATCAACAACTGCGAAATTGGAGAGGGAACAAAAATCTGGAATTTCGTCAACATCTACGGATGTAATATTGGCAGAGACAGCATGGTTGGATGTTTCTGCGAAATCCAGAAGGGTGTGAAAATTGGTGATCGTACCCGGATTCAGAGCCACACTTTTATCTGTGAACTGGTTGAAATCGGTAACGATTGCTTCGTCGGCCACGGAGTAATGTTTATTAACGATGTTTATCCTCCACAGCCTGATCCTTCGGAATGGAAGAAAACTGTTATTGAGGATGGAGTCAGTATAGGATCCAATGCTACTATCCTCCCTGTAAAAATAGGAAAAGACGCTATTATCGGTGCCGGAGCAGTTGTAACAAAAGATGTACCCGCCGGAGCAGTTGTTGCCGGCAATCCGGCCAGCTTCATGAGATACCGCAATGTTTCGAAGGGGGAGTAACTGCTTGTGAAATCAAGGATATACAGGGTAATCCCGAAAATACCTGAAACACTCGGAGACCTGAAAAAGATAGCAGAAAACACTTGGTGGAGCTGGAACAAAAAGTCAATTGAACTCTTCCGATCCATGGATCAGGACTTATGGGAGAAAACACACCACAACCCCACGCTGCTTCTTGGAAGAATCAGTCAGTTCAGGCTGGAGGAATTGTCCGAAGATCCGGTTTTTCTTTCCGCAATGAATGAAGTGTCAAGCCAGATGTATGAGTATCTTGACCGTCCAACCTGGTTTATGAGACATCACCCTGACACTCTTCACAAGGGAGAAGTGATAGCCTACTTCTCCGCTGAATTCGGTCTTCATGAGAGTTTGCCGATCTATTCCGGCGGTCTTGGCGTTTTAGCCGGTGATACTCTTAAAAGCACAAGCGACCTGGGTCTGCCTGTTGTGGGTATTTCAATGCTCTACAGGCTGGGATACTTCAACCAGTACCTGAACAGCGATGGATGGCAGCAGGAAAGCTACTCCGTTAATGATTATTCCAACATGCCGGCAGAAAGAGTACGAGACTCAAATGGTAATGCTGTGACAATTGTGGTTCCAATGGGAAATGATAAAGTAATGGCAGCCATCTGGGAAATAAAGGTTGGACGGGTAAAACTCTATCTGCTCGACACCAACCTCCCGGAAAATACTCCGAGAAACCGGGAGATTACCGGACAGCTGTACGGCGGCGACAAGGAAATGCGCATCCGTCAGGAAATTCTCCTCGGTGCGGGAGGCATAATGGCTCTCCGGGCAATGGGACTTACGCCTGTGGTGAGACACATAAATGAAGGTCATTCAGGATTTCTTATCGTCGAGATGCTGGCTCATTACATAGAAACCGGGCTCTCATTTGCCGAAGCCAGAGAAATGGTTACCGCCGGGAATGTGTTCACAACACACACACCGGTCCCGGCCGGTAATGAAGAGTTCGATAATAATCTTGTTCTCAGCCATCTTCGACCCTACCTGGACAGAGTGGGTCTGGACAATCAAACATTTCTTCGCTTCGGCAGCCAGCCTTCAACCCCAAACTTCTCAATGA
>JAUVJW010000036.1 GCA_030596465.1 Candidatus Fermentibacteraceae bacterium
CATCCCGATCAACAAGTCCAGTATGGCGGGATATGTAGCCTGTACCAGTGAAATTCTCAATATAGATGATGTACGGAAAATCCCCGAGGAGGCTCCATACTCCTTTGATGACAGCTATGACAGAATAACGTACTACCGTACCAGATCTACTCTTACGCTTCCCCTTGTCAACAATCGTCATATTGTTGTGGGTGTTCTGCAGCTGATCAATGCCCAGGCCGACCAGAGAGAATTTATTCCATTCCACAGCAGCATGGAACCTCTCGCAAAATACTACGCGACACTGGGAGCTCTCGCTCTGGAACGCGCTATGATGACAAGAACCCTGCTTATGCGAATGGTAAACATGACAGAGCTGAGAGACCCGAGGGAGACAGGGCCGCATGTAAACAGAGTCGGCAGCTACTCCGTCGCCATTTACGACTCATGGGCAAAGGCCAATGGAATTGATGAAAATGACAGGGTTCACAATCGTGATGTGCTCAGAATGGCTGCGATGCTCCACGATGTTGGCAAAACAGGAATAAGTGATATCATCCTGAAAAAACCGGGGAGTCTGACCCCGGACGAACGAACGATTATGAAAAAACACTGCTCCATAGGTGCTGAGGTTCTGCGAAACTGCGAATCAACCTTTGATGAAATGGCAAGGGATATAGCCCTCAGTCATCACGAGAACTGGGATGGATCCGGCTATCCCCAGGGGCTTAAAGGTGAAGAAATTCCCTTTATGGCCAGAATTACCACAATCGCCGATGTGTTTGATGCACTGAGTTCCAGCAGAGCCTACAAAGATGCCTGGCCTGATAAAAAGGTAACGGATGAAATGGAAAAACTATTTGTCAACAAATTTGATCCCGGCCTTAAAACACATTTTGTCTCTCAGCTTGAAGTATTGAGAGAAATCAAGGATACTTATCCAGAGCAATGATTCATATCTGAAACTGATAATTGATGCCTTCGAATACTACGAGGAACGGTAAGAATTAACCTCAGGAATGGCATCCGGTTACTGAAAATCCACTCTGTTCTTACCATCGCGCTTTCCCTGATAAAGTGCAGCGTCGGCCTGCTGAATAGTATCATCCACGGAAATCCTGCCCCCCTCCGAAACCCCGAATGTCATCGTCAGTCTGATGGAAACATTGTTCCATCTGAAGGGAGTATCTTCGATTAGAATCCTTGTTTTTTCCGCTACCTCCACCGCGCTGTGAAGTGATGTATCGGGAAGCAGAAGAAGAAATTCCTCACCTCCCCATCTTGAGGTTATATCCTGTTTTCTGAGAGCTTTTTCCAACCGCTTTGAAACCTCCAGCAATATCTCATCTCCGCAGGCGTGACCGTATCTGTCGTTCACCTGTTTGAAATCATCAATATCCGCCATGATAAGCCCGAAACCACTGCCGGTTCTGGATGAACGGGACTTCTCGGCAGCAAGACTCTTCATCATTGCCCTTCTGTTGGCAAGCCCGGTAAGTGCATCCGATTGCGACAACTTCTCAACCCGGGAGTAGGCATCTGTCAGCTCTCTGTTAACCCTGGTTCGAAAACGCACATTGCGATAGGCAAGAACAAGAGAAATCCCCGCAAACGCAAGCCCAACCATGGCCCCGGCAATCATTCTCCGCTGGATTGTTCTTTCTCTTCCCAATTGTTCAATTTTCCGTTCTTTTGCTTCAGTTTCGTAGCGGACTCTGAGAATATCAAGTTCACGGACACGCTTTTCAGAAAGAAGTTCTTCTCTGAGCTTCTGAAAGATCAAACTGGCTTCCAGTGCTTTTTCGTATTCCTCCCTGCTCCTGTAGATAAGAGCTTTTTCCTTCATGATACTTGAATAACTTTTACGGTCATCCAGTTGCCTGGCAAGCTGTTCTGCCCTTTCTGACTGTTCGAGAGCTTCTTCCAAACTTCCCTGAAGCCTTCCCAGCTCAATAAGTTTTACCGCCGCTGAAAGAATTCCTCTTTTTCTGCCCAGCTTCTCCGAAATACTCATTGATCGCCTGAAATGCTCTTCAGCCTGATTAAATTCATTCTTTGCCATATAAACTGAGCCCAGGCTGCTCTGAACCATGGAGGCAAGATAACTGTCACCGCTTGCCTCTGCCTTTTCAAGAACCTGCTTGTAGACACTAAGTGACTCTTCCATCCGACCCTGGGAATGTAATATATTTCCTTTATTGTACAATATGCCCGGTATACCCGCCATAAAATGCTCGCGCACATAAATAGCATGGCACCAACTGTAATAGTCCAGTGAGTTTTCCAGGTCACCGGACTCTTTAAGTACATTACCAATAGTTGCCATGAGATGTCCGAGGTTTATTCTGATGTAAGGTGACCCATTTCTTTCCGCTTCCTTCTCAAAGATCCGCAGTGCTTTCAGGTAATATTTTAACGATAGGTTGAAGTTGTTTACAAAAAAGTGCACATCTCCAAGCCTGCGAAAACAACGACCCCGTTGAATTGAATCGCCCAGCTCCTGAAAAGCATTCAGGGCGGTTGCATAATACTCCAGGGCAGCATGGTACTCTCCACAGGTTCTTGCGGCATCACCAAGCCCGAAAAGCGCAGTCGCCCTTCCTCTGCGATACCCAGAGGTTTCAGCCAGTTCAAGAGCCTCTGAACTGATTTTTTCACCACGGTTCCTGTCACTTTTCACAACAAGGGCCGCAAGTTCATTTAGAAGATCTACCCTGGGTTTCCCGCTGGCCTTCTCCAAAAGTTTTTCCACCTCAGGAAGAGACATAGATTCTGCCTTCCTCTCAAATCCCGGTTACCACTAGAAACATCAGTATTCTCAGAATTATACTCTGTTAATGATTATCCGGTTGACGACCGCTTGAATTCCCGCATCTGCCGCACGCTTTTCGTATTCCTGTTCTGATTTCCTCAAGAGTGAAAGGTTTACCAATAATACAATCAATCCCTCTGGGATAAACTTCTCTGCCCGCCAGCAACTGTGCGAAACCGGTTATCATAAGAACAGGAATTTCAGGAGTAATGCTCTTTACGCGTTGCGCCACTTCCGCGCCGGTTGCGTCGGGCATGGCCATGTCCGTAATAACCATATCGAAATCACCACTTCTGTAGACAGCAGCAGCTTCCTCAGAATTCTCAAAAGCTGTAACTGAATGATTGTCATGTTTGAGGTGTTCGGATATGAGTTTCAGCGAACAAATATCATCATCAATCAGCAGGATTTTCATTGGCTTCACTGGAAGAGAAGAAATTTCCATCTCTGTTTCTCCGGACATATCCTGAGTAAGAGGAAGACTTACAGTTACCGTGGTTCCAGATCCCTGTGAACTTTCAACTGTCAGTTCTCCGTTATGACGCTTCACTATACCATAAACCATTGCGAGACCCATTCCAGTTCCCTGAGAGCCTTTTGTGGTAAAAAACGGTTCCGTGCACTGCCGCAGCACATCTTTTGACATACCTTTTCCAGTATCAATGACCTCAAGAGTGGCCATGTCAGAACCCGCAAATGCCTTGATCTTTATTTCGTCACCTGATGAAACTGCGTGAATGGAGTTAATGAGAAGGTTCAGCAAAGCATTTTTCAACTGGTTACGGCAGGCAGTAATCACGAGATCATCGGAAACATCCTGATTGATACTTACAGGTCTGGAAATGTCTTCCGGTATTGAACGAAGAGCCGGCTGGACAGATTCCACAACCTCAGAAATGAGTTCATGTACTGACACAGACTCCATTCTTGTTCTTGTATCCGCCTGCATTGATTCCTGCAATCGTTTCACTGTCTCTCGAGCATCCTCGGCGGCATTTCTAATTATCTGCAGGTAGTCAAGTTGATTCGCCTGACCATTGACGCTCCGGTGACTCTCCATCATAAGATCAGAGTATCCAAGAATAGGTGTGAGCATGTTGTTGAAATCATGGGCAATGCCAAAAACCATCTGCCCCAGAGCACTGAGTCGCTCCTGATGAATTCTGATCTCCTCGCTGTGTTTCAGATCAAGGTGCGCTTTCATTGTTTTCTTAACCTGTTCCGATAACTCAAGATTAGTTTTCCGGAGAACATGTGTTTTTCTTTTCACCTGACGCCTAAGAATAATGCTCATGATAAAAAACAATGCCGCGATTACACCGATAGCATAAAGTGTAAGACGAACCCGTTCAGGCATTGTAAATTTTGAAGTTTCTCCAAGCCATTTTCGTAGAGTTTGATGGTAAATTGAACCTTGATCTTCCTTCATGATATTCAAATGCCTATCGATAGCGGAAATAAGGTCGATGTTGCAGTCTGCCTTGACAGCGTAGCGAAGAGAAGCCGGAGAAAACACCACCGGGCTCCTGGTAACATCGTATCTGTCGGCATTGGCGTATCCAAACACACGGTTGACAACCCCTGCATCAGCTTCCCCGGCATCAAGAAGAGAAAATACTGTCTCATAGTCATCCACAAGTACAATCTCACAATACATACTGAACCCATCCAGCAATGCTTTAAAACGCGTCAGATGTATTCCCCTGCGCATGGTTGCAATACGCATGCTGTCAAGATCTGTGAGAAGATCTATTTCCAGATCATTGCGGGTATACACCTGAGCCCAGTTACTTATGACATTGTTCTCACAGAAATCATAAACTTCATCCCTTGTCTCCGAAAAGGCAACATCCATCATAAGATCAATCTCAGCAGATTCCAGCCACTCAAGGCATTCGGACCAGGAACCATGTACATAGCGGAGATCCCATCCCTCTTCATCAGCAATACTCTCAAGAATGTCTACAAAAATACCGGACGGAATCCCGTCATCTGTAGTGAAAACCTTCGGATAATTTTCATAGATACCCACCCGTACCTCGCGGGCAAAAATCTGAGATGGTATTATGGTTAATAAAAGCAGATAAATTACTGACAAAAACCCGGAATCACGGTTCCATACTGTAAGTACTCTCATAATCTACCCGATCATGTTCTAAAATAGCTCAAATGAACAAGCACTCAATTTAACATATTCCATACAGTCATTTAAAGCAATAGGTTCGGTAATCAATATCTGCAATATGACTACTTATCAACTGCGAATTTCCTTATCTCCTCAAATTTTTGGCGGAAGTCCCAGCTTGGCATCCTGCTCAAAATGTCCTCCCCCAGTTCAAAGCACTCATCGAGAACCTTCCTGTCGCCGGTAATCATGTACAGCTCATAGAGAAACTCATACTTTTCCGATACCTCAGTGACCTGCTCAAGGCCTTCTCTAAAAACATTCGCTGCTTCCCCGGGATTGTTCTGAAGTCGCAGTAATCTACCTCTACACCATACAATTGAGGGGATATAATCATCCGGTACTGACCATTCGTTCATTTCTTCAATCTGCTCCCCGGCCTTCTCAAGACGGCCCATATCCATAAGAACTCTTGTTCGCTCAATAGCGTAATCAACCTTGTGAATACTAAGTCCCTCTTTACTGCAAATACTCAGAGCATCATTAAAAAACTCCAATGCCCGATCACTGTTGCCCATTCTGTGCAGTACTCCGCCCATGTTAGCCAGGGACACGGAAATTGCCTCACTTCCTCCGTACTTTTGAGCAAGCACCATGGCTTTTTCAAGAAGCTGAAGAGCCTCCATTGAAGGAGCCTTTCTTTCCAGCAGCGAACCAAGATTACCCAGAGCCTGAAGTTCCAGAAGACGGCTTCCGGTTTTCTGTGCAAGTTCCAGGTGTCTGCGTGTCAATCTCATGGTATCCCGGTATCCGTCAGTCAGATATTTGCTGTTCAGCGCAAGATTACCAACTGCCAGTGTCTCCATGACCAGATTCCCGGTTTCTATCGCATAAGACAACACCTGTTTCAAAGAATTTTCCGCTTCCTTTCGCCTACTCAGGCGAAGCATACATCCTGAAGCATTGCCCAGAGCTTTTATCGCAACCAGCCTTTCCGCAGTTGTCCCGTTCCGCAACTCTTCGTGAACAGCAAGAAGATGTTCCATTGCTTCCTCAGTTTTTGCCTGAAGCATTAGAATGCGGCCTCTGAGAAGGAGTACCTGTGGCCTCAGATCAGAATTCTTCTCTTTAAGACCATCAAGCAGCTCAAGAGCATCCTGTGGTCTGCCAAGGTTGGTTGCCAGATTAGCCCGCATAAGCTGCACCCGAGCTTTATCCTTCAGCGAATAAACTTCCTGATCAGCAAGTTCAATAGCAGCTTTTGCCTCCTCCCAGTTACCGCTGGATGCATACAGATCATAGGTCATCCTGTGAGCATCCAGCTTTAGTGAAATATTCTCCGACAAGACAAGAACCTTCTTCATCTGATCGAGACAGGTGGTAATCATTCTTCTGGAGAATGAATGTCTGCCTGCCTTCATGTACCAGAGCGAAGCATCATCTTTGCTATTGGCCAACTCCAGATGAAAGGCAATATCATGAGCTTTTTCCGGCAGAAAAGCCCACATACCTTCTATCTCTGCCGCGGCTCTTGCGTGAAGCCTTTTGCGTTCAGAAAGAAGTTGAAGATTATAAGCCGTCTCTCGCAGCAGAATGTGAACAAAACTGAATTGCCCATGGGCAGCGCGTTCCCAGATCCTCTCAACAACACCACGATGGAGAATGCTTTTCAAATCGCTATCCGGCATGATACTCTGAAGAATCCGAGGATCAAAAACCCTGCCTAAAACGCTTGCTGTGAGTGCTGCTTCCTTAAGATTCGATTCAAGCCTGTCCAGCCTGGCAACAAGCAACGCATGTATGTTGCCGGGGAAATTATTATCATCAGGAGGCTCTGTTGCTGATGTCAGCATCAGGGCATACTGCTCCATAAAAAAGGGAATTCCTTCTGTGCGATGGTGAAACCACGCAAGAAGTTTCTCGGATGGCTCCCTGCCCAGACTCCACTCCAGGAAACTCCTGCTGCCTTCCCTGGAAAGAGAGAGAAGTTCTATTTCAAGTGGAGCAAGGCCCGTACTCTGAAAATAATCGGTAATCCCCGGTCTTGTCAGCAAAAGGATCGGAAGTCTACTGTTACCAAGTTCCTCCAGAATCTTAGTCAGCAACAACATAGAATCGGGATCAATCCACTGGAGATCATCGATAATCATAACTGTTTTCCGCAACAGATAATGACCTCTTATAAATGCAGCGGTAACTGAAATGGTATTCTGAAACCTGCCCTGCGGATCCAGCCCCTGATAAAGAGAACCCTCCCAATGAAGACCAACCATGGCCGCAAGCACAGATTCTCCACGGAGTAACTCGTCTGAAACCTCTACTGCAACTGGATCATTAAGTTCATCCAGTAGATCAATAAAACCATACAGCTTTTCCCTGAAAGCATTAAGCCCCCCCTCTCCTACAGAAAGTTCCATCCACTCCCCAACCCATATGGAAAAAATGTCCGAGCTTCCCATTGATAAACCTTCGCACCGTATTGATATTACAGAGGTATCGCCCAGTCGGTGACTTAACTCCATAGCCAATCTGGTCTTGCCCATGCCGGTAGCTCCTGTAAGCAGAATTCGGGCATCATTCTCTACCAGCTCAGCTTCAAGCCTGTTCAGCAGTTCATCTCTCTCAATCAGTGGAGGAGCGGGATAAGTTGCAGTAACTCTTCTTTTCCATGGTGAAAGAACTGCCATTTGTACCGAACGGGCTATTCCCCTCAGATCAATTTTCATCTCTTTCCTGATTTCAAGACGAGAAACACGGTTGAATACAGATCCGCTGTATACGGAATTCCAACCGGCAGAACTGTGCAGACGAGCAGCCAGGTTAACTGAATGGCCGAGAACAGTATAAGATTTTAGCAGGGGTGTCTTCAATAACCCACTGAAAACAAGGCCACTGGCAACCCCTGCCTTAACTCTACCGTTTGACCTGGCAAAAACCCGCTGCAGGAAAAGATCAGCTCGTCGTGGATCATCTTCCATTGAAACCGGAGCCCCGAAAACAACCAGAATATGGTAATCATCCTTACCTGCTTCCAGGCCGGAAACAAAACCTCTAAGCTCTCCGGCAATTTCAAGAACAAGCTCCTGGAAACTTCTTGGACAATTACTGGCGCCACGATTTTCCAGAGAAAGGAAGATATTGATTACCTGTCTGAATTCATTCATCTCACCATGGGCAAAGAGATCCGGCGGATTGAAACATTCCAGAGTAGGGATTCCGGATGAAAGTGAAGTTGATTCATTATGCCTGTGGGGTATGGTCGGCTGTATCCCGGAAAAGTCGGGATCCGCCATTACGGCATGTCTTAGTGCCGGACCCTGAAAACTGTAGAAGGTCCAGCCATCCATAGGAATCGCGTCCCACAAAACAAGACCCTCACCAATGGAATTCCTGAGAGGAAGAATGTCCCGTGAATCCAATCCCCTTATCCGATCACGGGCAGACTGAGCATCTTTCATACTCCCGGGGAAAACCACAGTAACCGCATCACCGGCGAATGAGACTGGAAAACCGCCAAACTCATTACAAACTCCAACGACAGCAGAGAGACTCTTACTGACATCCATGGAAATCAGCTCCGCACCCTCTGCTCCAAGCCCTGCCATCCTGTCAAACCTGGAAGTAAAACCAATGATATCCGCCAACAGTACAGCACCACTGAAACTCCCGGAAATTTCTCCCTCGCGTATCTTTTCCCTGATAAACAATGGGGCATGGTTCATGTATAATCCTCTCATAATTGCAAACAACAAACTGACAATAGAGAGGCCAGTTCCGCACGGCTGACTGCAATCCTCAGATTACTGTTAAACAGTATTGCTGTTGTTATTCCGGCATTGATACGATATACTCTTTTCAGAGAGGAGTCTATATGTGTAATCTGTGTGGTTTCATTCTTTGAGCGGTGTTGTGTCCAGTAAAATTCTAACGGCTAATAACTGTGGAAATCTCAATCGTCTTATTAAACTGAGGCGCAACCTTCACAGCAGGGCGGAACTGTCCGGCAAAGAAGAGCAAACAGCAGAAACCCTTCTGATTTTCCTGAAGCATCAGCACCCTGATCTTCTGGTAACATCCATGGGGGGACATGGAATAATTGCTGTATACAAAGGCGAAATACCTGGAAATACCATTATGCTCCGCTGCGATATGGATGCGCTGCCAATCCTCGAAGATACTGAGTTAAGCCACAGGTCGGTAACCAGTGGAGTATCCCACAAATGCGGTCATGATGGTCACATGGCCATTATGGCCGGGGTTGCTTCCAGGCTTAAGGAGAACCGCCCTGCCTGCGGAACAGTCATTCTGCTTTTCCAGCCAGCTGAAGAAACCGGTATGGGTGCCGCAAGGGTAATTGACCAGTTAGAATATCAACCGGATTTCTGCTATGCCCTGCACAACCTGCCCGGCTTTCCCATGGGCGAAATAATCACACGACATGGATCTTTTGCCAGCGCATCGAAGGGAATGATTGTAAATCTCACGGGCAAAAGTTCCCATGCGGGTGAACCACTGAAAGGTATTACTCCGGCTCCGGCTGTCGCCTCTCTTATATCGTACTTTGGTAGAATATCACAGTATTCCGAGGGTGTTTTCATCACCCTGATTCACGCTACTATCGGTGAAATTTCCTTCGGTACCTCCCCGGCAAACGCTACTGTAATGGCCACTCTCCGTGCCTCTACTACTGCTGAGATGAACGAACTTTCTCAAAATACAGTCCGCGAGGTTACCCGAATTGCGGATGAGAAAAACCTGAAACTTAAAATAAGCTGGGCTGAAGAATTCCCCGCTACGGAAAACGCGGATATCCCAAACAGAATCATTCTCCAGGCCGCAAAACAACTTGGAATAAATTGTATAACACTTAAGAAAGCCTTCCCCTGGTCAGAAGACTTCGGTCACTTCACACAGAAATACCAGGGTGCTCTTTTCGGTATAGGAGCAGGCCTGGACACTCCCCCGCTGCACAGCCCTGATTATGATTTCCCTGACCAGCTTATACCCATTGGCATAAATGTGTTTAATGTAATAATAGAAAGATCGCTGGAACTGTGATTAGCAAAATCAATACAATTCAGCACTATGATAAGAGGGCCGGAAAACTTGCAGAAAGATATGAGTCAGCAGATGTTATTGAGCTGCAGCGACAGTTGCATTCAACACTGAATAACTGCTCCGCCATTCTTGAACTTGGATGCGGTTCCGGCAGGGATGCTTCATTCCTTGCAGAGCACAAAGTAAAAGGACATCTGACTATCACTGACGGCAGTGAAGAAATGCTGAGAAATGCTGCCATAATTCACCCGGAACTTATCCCATACCTCAAGAAACTCGAATTACCCAAAGACCTTGAAACAGAAAAAGATAAGTATGATGGCATCTACTCGATAGCGACTCTTATGCATCTCACAACATCAGACATCAATAAAACCTTGAAGCAAATTGCTTATTTACTCATACCAAATGGCATAGTGTTCATCTCAGTCTGTACCAAAAGGGGAAAACAACCACCGGATGACCCCAGAATATTCACACTGAAGAACAGCGAATGGTGGAGTGATCAGATCGAAAAGACCGGATTGGAAATCACAACATCAGTCGAAACAACCGATGGCCTCAACAGAGCTGAAACCCGCTGGGTGAACATTACGGCTATCAAGCCCGAATAGGAAAATCAGGTCAGCAGAATAGGCCACTTGACAACTCCTGCGCTATACTCTAGTTTTCAGAGTACTCTAAAAATAAGGAGAGGATATGACAAACGACAAAATAGAATCGGATATCGGGTATGTAAAAGATCTGGTAACAAAATCAGGTGAATCAACTCAACCTGCTTCTTTCTACTATCTCTGGGGTGCAATTTTAATGGTGGGTTTTTCCCTCATTGATTTTGCCCCTCGATGTGTGGGCTTATTCTGGATGATAGCAGGTTCTGCAGGAGGAATATTGAGTGCCTTTCTGGCTTACAAGGCTGAAGCAAGCAAAGGGCAGATTAATCG
>JAUVJW010000095.1 GCA_030596465.1 Candidatus Fermentibacteraceae bacterium
CTATACCGAAAGGAAGACTTCTTCTGGTGGATGTCACAATGTTCTGGAACTGAGCGAATATGGACTGACATGTTTCCGGTCTAAGGTAAACAATAGAGCCTTCGTCCTCGAGAGGCCCCATGAATGTTTTGAACATCAGTCCGAAATTCCTGGGTTCTGTAAGCTCTCCGCCGCAGTTGGGACACACATTACCTTCAACATGATCCTCGCGGAATCTTGCATGGCATTTTTTACAATCTACAAGGGGATCATAGAAATTCTTCAGGTGGCCAGAAGACTTCCAAACATCTGTGTGAGTGATAATTGCTGTATCAACACCCACCACATCTCCCCGTGATCGCACCATTTCGTGCCACCATAACTCTGTGATATTTCTTTTCAGTTCAACACCAAGCGGGCCATAATCCCATGCTGCCTGAAGTCCTCCGTGTATTTCTCCGGACTGGTAAACAAATCCCAGTCTCTTTGAGAGTGAAACTATTTTTTTCATCAGGTCGTTAGTGGCCTGCATCCAGCATCTCCTTCATGACTTTTTCCGACTTCAGTTGAAGCCGGTGCTCAAGATGAACCTGTGCGTATTCTTTGAGTAACGAATGACACTGAATATAACCACCCGGCCAAAGCCTGACTCTGACCAGTGATTCCAGAGTTGAATTCCCGGCCCTGGAAAGAAAACTTATTATACCCGATTTTACAGGAAAACCGGTTTCTCCACACCTGCCGCAGACAACACCACCACTGGAATGGGACCAGCATGGGGAATCTGCGATTTCAGCCCCGCAGGCAACGCAGATGTCAGTGGAAAAACCGTGACCGGAAAGCTGAAGAAGTCTGACCACTCCACCGCATACAACCGGCCATGGCGGAACGCCTGCTTCAAGCAACCCGAACACCTGTTCAGTAAGACGGTATACCGGCCCGGATGGTTCGTTGCCAAAGCTAACCACAGAAAGAAGCCACTCTGTAAACAGACCGGCACCGGCAAAGGCCCTGAATTCCGTTCGAAGAATATGGTTGTGAGAGATAACACTAACTTCCGTTGCTGTGTCCAGCTCTCTTCCCTCGCGTCTGACAAACTGAAATTCTCCCTGGCTAAACAGTTCGATTCTGCCCAGAAAGTTGCTTTTCGGGCGTAAAGCCCCCCTGACCATCGCGGAAACTCTGCCAAAATCGAGAGAGTAGAGTGTGAGTATCAGAGAGGACTCACTCCACCTGACCCGTCTCAGAACAAAAGCGGGGGTAGATATTCTCACTCGAAGCTTGACTTAACACTTGGACTCACCTTCACGAAGAGAATTCTCTGTCCACTTACTTTTTCAACAGTGAATGTCCAGTCGTCTATCTCGTGGGATTCACCGGCCTCCGGTATGTGTCCGAGCTGGTGATAAACAAGACCTCCAACAGATTCATAGTTCTCTTCTTCCTCAAAATCCGTTCCAAGAAGGTCATTCAGATCATCAATAGGCAGTCTTGCGTCGACTCTGTAAGAGCCTTTACCAACAGATCTGACCATGGGGGGTTCTGAATCAAATTCATCCCTGATCTCCCCGAAGACTTCCTCAACAATATCTTCCATGGTAACAATCCCCGCGGTTCCACCGTATTCATCAACAACCACGGCCATGTGAATTCGATTGGACTGAAATTCAGCAAAAAGCTCATCTATCCTCTTGAATTCCGGAACAAAATAGGCTTCCCTGATAAGATCCTCTACCTTGAATTGACCGTCCTCCTCCTTCAGGGGAACTCCCAGAAGATCCTTTGCGTAAAGTACGCCGGCAATATCGTCAACAATTTTCCTGTAAACCGGAATACGCGAATGACCTGCTTTCTTAACCTGAGCCACAATACTTCCAATGTCATCACAAAGTTCGATACTGTCCATGTCTATTCTTGGTACCATTACCTCGCGAACTATCTTGTCGGAGAATTCAAGTATGGAGTCTACCAGCTCCTGTTCTTTCTCCAGCTCTTCCTGATCTCCCTTTTCCCTCCTCTGTTCAAGCCATAAAGTATCTGGAGGTGTGTACGCCCAGTCATCTGTAGCATTGTCGTCCCTGCCAAGAAGAATTCTGGCAGGCAGTTGAAAGAAAAAACTGAGAATTGCCATTGGTATCGCAAATATTCTGTTGGCCTGACCTTCTGAAAGGCGTTGAACAAGCACCGGAGGAATCACCTCCGAAAACAGAAAAGCAAGAACAACAATAACCGCCGCGGATGCCCAGCGAGGATACTGTATATATGATGAAACAAGCGTGGAACTTGCTCCGATAAGAACAAGACCCGCAACTCTGGCCAGCCAGATGGTTCTTAGCCGTGTGGCCGCCTCTCGTCGTCTGTCTGAAGGATCCCTGCCCTTGTCATTCACCAGTTCAGGTATAGCAGTTCTGGACCCATTTGCAGCGGCAGAACACAGAATGCCTACTGCAAGAAGCAATAAGTCACCTGTAAGATTCATAGCCCTTTCACCACCCTCATTCCTTCTTTTACAAGCTCAACAGTGAGTCGGTTCATTTCTCTTGTATCCTCCTCTGTGTCATGTGTAAAGCCTTTAAGATGCAACCACCCGTGATAAAGTCTTTCAAGCACTTCCTCAAGTGGGGGCGCTATCCTGCCATCTATGTAAACTACGCCCTGAGGAAAATCTTCCCCGGGAGATGAGAGATCAAAAGTAAGCACATCCGTGGGTTTGTTTATTCTGCGCCATTTGTAGTTAAGAAAACGCATGATACCGGGATCGCATAGAACAAACTCAACAGAGCCCTTAACAGTTCTTTTTACTATGCGGTTTAGCAGCTCCAGTTCCGGTGATGGATTTTCGAGAATGATACTGACGGACGGATCCGATAGATACGAAGGAGGTTTATCGCTGCCCGCGCTGTCGCCCGGGGAGTTCTCTGAAGAAGCCATACTACTTGCCATGAGGATAGTCTTTTACCCTTTCATAATCGCTCTGACTTAACACATCCATAAACACATGCGCGGCTCTTGTTCGCATTGATCCGGTAAGTTCACACTGATCAAACTGACCTTCATCAGCCTTCTCCTGTATTATACGGAAAACGACTGCTGCTTTTTGTTCGTAAGAAGAAACATTTCCAAGACCTTTAACTGCGGAAGATACTGAATCGGCAAGCATAACAAGCGCTGCTTCCGCCGACTGCGGTTTCGGTCCGTTATAATGAAATATTGCCTCATCAAATTCACCGCCGGGTGGAACCTCTCTTCTGGCCTTTTCCAGAAAAAATCGTGCACTGGTATCTCCGTGATGTTGTTCTATAATGTCGATAATATCAACCGGAAGCTTGTGTTTCCCCGCAAGCTCAACTCCATGGTAAACATGATCAATGATTACCTTTGCGCTCTCTGCCGGTGACATAAAAAGATGCGGATTGTTTTCGTCAGGATTTGAAATATTTTCTATGAACATCTCCGGTTTAACCATCTTGCCAATATCATGAAAGATTCCTCCGAGTTTAGCCAGTTTTTCATCGAAACCCAGCTCCGCGGCGGCGGAAGAGGCCAGATCGCTCACAAGAAGTGAGTGAGTATATGTACCCCTTGCTTCTCTGCGAAGTAACTCTCGAAGTGGGTGATTATCATTGCCAAGTCTTTCATAGGTTCTTGCGGTAGCCACATGAAACAGCAGTTCAAATGGATGACTGATAACTTTAACTGTTCCGATTATCACTATAGGCAGCCCGATAATGGTTATCCAGGCAATAATACCAAATTGCATACTGCCAAAGCCTCCGGCTGTTGCAAGAAGCCAGTAAACAAAAATAGAGGATAGAATTCCAAGTATCAGCGCGGTTGATGTTCCCCGGTCACTGAGATCCTTTATGACTTCAGAAACAATACAGGCCGGAACAAATCCCATAAAAAAGGTAGCCATGGGATGTGGAGATATCAGGGCAAACATCGCAGCAAAAATTGCCCCAAGAAACCATGCGAAGTTCATGGTTTTCTTTCTTGAGCGGCTGTCAAAGAACACCGAAGTGAGACTGGCTCCCAGCATTGTGAACGAGAGCATTGACAGCTCCTGCACTCTGGAACGAAATAGAAGAATCGTCAGCCCCATGGAGAGACCCCAGATGGTAAAAAGGAGAAATATATCTGAGATTGAAAACAAGAAATCTCTTTGACCTTTCCACATAAACAAAAAACCGAGTAAAAGTAAAAGCGTTGCAAGGCCTGTCTTTGCAATATTGTGTTCGACAATACCCTGAGTTCCCACAGGAGAAAGCACCATGGCATTCCAGTAGCGACTGATCTCTTCCGTAAAAAGCCCGCCCGGCGGAAGGATTTCTTCCCCTGTCCGGAATTCTCTTTTGATCTCGGGAAGATTGGCAATATGCTGCTGTACCGCGGCTTCACGACTCTGGTGATCAATTTCGAGGTCGGGAACAATGAGTTCAAGAATCATTGGTATCTTCTCACGAAGAACCCCGCGCCTCTCAAGATCCAGCCGTATGCCATCCCTGGCCTCAGCAAGAGTGAACAGTTCAGAGATGTTCTCCGCTGACCCGCTCTCTATTACAGCATGACTTCCGTCATAGATCATCCGGAGTGCTTCAATGTCAATAATTCCAGTTGTATACAGACTGCTCACTCGCTGACCAAAATACCTTGCAAGTTCATTGTTTCCTGTGGCAAGAAATATCAAACTTTGAATCTGTTCTGAAGAATTTACTCCGGTCTCTTCATTCCGTAACAGGAAAATGGGAATAGAAGCCTCTGCCTCGTTAGCCATTTCTTCAAGCTCGGTGGAACTGAAGGATACATTGAAATTGTGTACCGCAATAATACCCTCGGCAACAGGTTCTCCAATAACAAGATTCCGATCAGAAAGTGCCCCTCTGGAGTTAAAACCAAAATAGAAACCGGCAATCAGAATAACCGAGAAGAGAATACCAAACAGCAAATTCAGAGGTATCTTCCTGCTCGAGTAATTCACTCTTCGTCCTTTCGCCCGAACGCCTCAATGATACGCTGCACCAGTGGATGCCTGAGTACATCACAGTGATCAAGATAGACGAATCCTATTCCGGGAATCTTCCTGAGAATCCTGGCTATACGCACAAGACCGGATGTAGTCGGCGGTTTCAAATCAATTTGTGTCACATCACCGGTTACTATCATTCTGGAACCATACCCCATTCTTGTAAGAAACATCTTCAGTTGTGTCAGCGTAGTATTTTGTGCTTCATCAAGAATAATAAAAGAGTTGTTCAGTGTTCTTCCCCGCATGTACGCCAGAGGCGCTACCTCAATTATGCCGTTCTCCATGTATTTCTGTACCAGAGAAGCAGTTAGTGTGTCGTTCAGAGCGTCGTATATGGGACGCAGATACGGATCTATCTTCTGCTGAAGGTCACCGGGAAGAAAACCAAGTTTCTCTCCCGCTTCCACTGCCGGCCTGGTAAGAATGATTCTCTCAACCCTGTTGTCACGGAGAGCGCTTACCGCTGCCGCTACCGCAAGAAATGTTTTTCCGGTACCGGCAGGTCCCACGGAAAACACAAGTTCGTTGTGCATCACTGAACGCATATAACTTTCCTGACCCGGTGACCTGGGGATTATTCGACCAGCTCTGCCGGGTACATTATATACCAGCCCGGCTGACCTCAACTCGGGAAAGTCCAGTGCCTTATGTAAAGTGCTTTTTGATATTCTACCATTAATCTGAATTTCGGCTACAAGCCTCTCTGTAACCGCCTGTGCCCTGTCCAGAGCTGATTTTTCTCCTGTATAAACCAGGATTGCGTCACGATAAACTGCTGCTACTCCCAGAACACGGCATATATCTCTCAGATTCCCGTCTCCGGGTCCGAGAAGCTTCTGAGCATCATCAGGAGAAACTGGAATTCTTCTTCTGTCAGGCTTTTTCATAAGTGAGTTAATATAAAGAATCTCCCCACCCGAATGGGCAGGGAGATTCTATCGGATCCGTAAACTGCCTGTTACTGGCGTCCGCCGCGAACTCCGCCGCGAGGGATACTGAGAATCTGTCCGGGATAGATCAGGTTAGGATCGCTGATCTTATCACGGTTACCCTCGTAAAGCTGAGGCCATTCACCTCTGTTGTTGTAAACAATACCGTATCCGGCAATCTTGCCGAGATAATCGCCGCCAACAACAGTGTAGGAACTTGCCATTGGTACTGGTACCACAATGGTGTCGCCCGCATAAATCATATTAGGATCGCTGATATGAGTACTGTTGCGCTCATAGATGCGAGGCCACTCGGAACCATTACCGAAGTAATAGTGGTAACTTGCGATAAGCCAGAGACATTCACCTTCAACGATTGTGTGATTTACACCGCTGTTGCGAAGTCTGTTGATCTCGCCGCGAAGCCATGTGATATCCTGGTTGAGCTGATTGACTTCCGCCTGAAGTGCGTCTCTCTGAGCGCGAAGAGGAAGAACCTTTGCTTCCCACTCTGCGACGATAGGATCAGCTTCACTTTTTACCCATTCCCAATAAGCAATCTGGAGCTCGATGTTCTTGTCGCCCATTGCCTCTATCTCGTCGCGGCTGTAATCCTGAAGATCCTCAACCGTGTAGCTCTTTGCAAATGAAAGAGTCGCGAAGAGGACCAGTACGAAAACCATTAAATAACGCATACTTTACCCCTTCCTTATCTTCCTGTGCCGCCGAGTGATTCGTACTCGGCCTGAAGTTCTGCTTTCTCTGCCTGAAGCTGCACAATCTGCGCCTCCAGCTGAGGAATTTCCTCATTGAGATTACCAAATTCGTTCTCAAGACTGATAGCTCTTGCTTCCGCGGCCAATGCTGCTGCTCTTGCTGTATCCCTTGCGCGAAGCTGTTCTTCGCTGGGACCGCAAGCGGCGACAAGCAGAATCATGGCCAGGAGCGCAAGAAAGAACATTGAAGTTCTTGTTCTGAGCATCTCCGAAACCTCCTCTTGGTTACTCTGTCTGTTCATCCTCGTAACTATGGAATCGTGAATACATTGCGTCCTCATGACCCCCTCGCCCCGTTTGGGGCACAATTTAACAATTCTAAAGGGTATTACTAACCACAACACTCTTCACTGTCAAGATGCAACCCGCTCCCCGACACAGAGAATATACAAGTA
>JAUVJW010000127.1 GCA_030596465.1 Candidatus Fermentibacteraceae bacterium
AAAACCGGAGTTGTTTTTTTTCTTATACTGTTTCAGGGGTGCGTACTGGTTTCTTCGCCGGTGTATCTGCATCACGGTGTTTCAGCCGGTACAGTTGTTATAAACGGTCTCGAATTGCGGGGAACAGCTTCCTGGTACGGAATCCCATTCCATGGAAGAAAAACCGCCAATGGAGAGACCTATGACATGAACGGGCTGACATGCGCTCACAGAACACTGCCCTTTGGAACTGTACTTTTTGTGACCAATCTGGGAAATAACAGAACCGTTACCGTCAGGGTGACCGACAGAGGCCCTTTTATTTCAGGACGAATTGTAGATCTTTCCAGAGGTGCGGCAGCAGCTCTGGGCATGCTTGATACAGGCACTGCCCAGGTATCGTTGAAGGTGGTTGGAAATGAGTGATGCTCGAATTTATGTAGCTCTTATCAGTGATTGCGGCAGTGATGCCATGAAGATGCTTCAACCTCTCAGGGGACTTCCCGTGGGAGTTAAAATTGGACTTGAGTTGTTTGTTAAAGAAGGACCCGGCATAGTTGAAGAGATAAAAGATGCCGGATTCCCTGTGTTTCTTGATCTGAAATTTCACGACATTCCCCATACTGTGGCTGGTGCTGTAAGATCCGCCTGCCTTCTTGAACCCGATGTTATCAATGTTCATGCATCGGGAGGAAGAGCCATGATGGAAGCTGCGGCCCGGGCGTGTACTGGCAAAACAAAGATTATTGCCGTAACCGTACTTACAAGTCTGGACAAAGATGACCTTATGCTTCTGGGCTCTGAATTCAATCCACTGGAAGCAGTGGTGTCTCTTGCCGGAGCCGCAAGAGAATCCGGGCTTCATGGCGTGGTCTGTTCCCCGCTTGAGGCTTCTGCGGTCCGAAAAACTGCCGGAGAAGACTTTATGATCGTTACACCGGGAGTTCGTCCCGCGGGATCGGCGGCAGGAGATCAGAAGAGAATAATGACTCCGGCAGACGCAATTAGAGCAGGCGCTACCTCTCTTGTTGTGGGCAGACCCATCACAGGCGCCAGGGATCCGGCACAGGCGGCAAAAGCAATTCTCAGTGAGATTGAAGAGACCCTGGGGCACAAGTGATAAGAATCGGCAAACAGTCCATTTCTTTTCTCAGGCTGGGAGTAACTTTATTTTCCCTGGCTCTGTTGATCTTTCTTGTCCATACATTTGCATCTGCTGTTGTAAAAAATCGGCTTCATGAATTTGATGAAAGCTACACTATTGACGGTATTGAGTATGGTTTTAATTCAATCATCGTCAGAAACCTTCAGATGCCCGGCAGGGGTATTTCTTCCAGGACGACCTCTGTTCTCATCGGTGGAGATGTTTTCCATCCGGTTCCCCTTTGTGTGGTTCTTCAGGGGGTAGTTATCAGGCAGGATTCTTCCAGCGATTACACAGATTCTGTTGTGGAATCTGATGATCTTCCTGTTATATCTGTTATTGACGGCAGAATATCTCCGTATGATATCGAGTTTTACGGAACACGGGCAGGGGGAATTGATACTGGCCATGCGTCCGGCCAGTGGGGAGAAATTTTTGTTAATCGTTCAGATGACAGTATTTTTGTTGTGTTCAACCATTGCTCAAGTATTCCAGGCATGGAGGATGTTGTTCCGGACATCGTTCGGGGACACAGTATTTCAGGCAGCTGCTCGGGTATTATAGATTCCCGGCTGTTTATATCCGGTTCCATTAACGAGCTTGACGGGGAATCTGTTTCCGCGGATTTTGAGTACCGTATACTGGAAGGGAAGCCTTCCGCCAGCTTCAGCATGGATTTTTCTCAGGTCGCCGATCCGGCAATGGCATTGCTGGACAGTCTTTCTTCGGGAGCTGTAATGACTGAGGCGCCTTCAGGCTCGATCTCTGTAAGCTTTTCCGGCAACGACACTGTATTTTTTTCCACAGATCTGCAATTCGACAGTCTCTCAATCTGGAGTACCTCGGTGGCTCCGGATACTTTTTCTTTTGAGACCTCACTTTTCTGCAGGGGTTTCGCTCTCAGGGAATCAGATCTTCTGGTTATTGATTCCGGAACAATTCATTCAGGTGAGATGGATCTGGCTTTCGGTCTCATGTATTCATGGGGGGCGCGCCGAAGGCTCAATCTTGTTTTGTCAAACCGGGCTCTTACAGGAGAAGCCATCACCCGGTCTGTACCCCCTGAACTCCTTGGAAGCCTCAGCGGGCTTGAACTTGGTGGAGAATTATCCATATTTTCTGAGCTTGAGCTGGACTGGGACTACCCGGACAGTTGCGATATCAATCTTGAAATTGATGCCTCCAGGCTTACTGTGGGCTACAGCCCTGTTACATTCTGAAGAATCAGGAATCGCAGCGGGGCGGAATGTTTCATGCGGGATTCGTGGGGGAACAGCGCCCGTATCGGGCTTGATACTCTGACTAATCCGGACTTTGTTTTCTTTGATTCCCTTCCATTCAGTTTTGAACCTCTGCTGCGTTGTGCCGAAGACGCGTCCTTCAGAAGGCATAACGGCTTTAGTGAATTTCATATTAGAAATTCTATAAGAGCCAACATGTTACAGGGAAGATTTGTAAGGGGAGGATCCACAATTACAATGCAGCTCGCGAAGAATTTGTTCCTTGGCGGAGAAAAGACGCTGTCCAGAAAGATACAGGAGGTTTTTCTTACCTGGAGACTGGAACGATGGCTGTCAAAAGACAGAATTCTGGAGATATACGCGAACATTGTTGAGCTGGGACCCGGGGTGTTTGGATTTAACTCCGCGGGGATGTATTATTTTAATGAAAGAGTCTCTGATCTTTCAGTGAGGGAGATGGCTTTTCTGGTATCGATTCTGCCGGGGCCGAGGCTGTATCACAGATACGCAGTGCAGGGAGTGTTGCCACTTCACTGGAAATCTTATGTGGAAAGGCTTATAACTATATGCGGCAACAGAGGATGGCTTGACGAATCTGTTGTTTCAGAGGCGGTGACGGATAGTCTTATATTTGATGGTGCTGTTTCTCTTTGAGAGAGTTGACAAAAGGGTTTCAGCAAGCTATTAGGATTACACTCTGTGCTTTTGTATACAAAGGACTGACAGGAGGGTGAAAATGTCCGGTAATGGAAGCGGCGCATACGAACTTAGACATTGCGGTAAGATTCACAGAGCCTCCGAATTCAATGAGCTTAAAAATTGGGTTCTTGAATCCAGAGTAGCTGCTGAGGACAGTTTCAGGGCGGCAGGCTCTGAGGAATGGCTTTCAATAATGGATGAGCCTGAATTTGCGCTTATTCTCAACCCGGACAGCCAGTGGGTTGTAACCATGCGAAGTGGAAAGTTCAGGGCTCACAAGTTTGAGACTATTGTCAAATGGGCTGAAGGGGGACGGATCACAGAGGATGCTGTCGTGGAAGGCCCCAGAACTCCTCCAGGCGGAGTAAGGGCGAGTGCTCTTCCTGCTCTCGCTTCAAATCTTAGAAAACAACCTCTCAGGAAACGGAGTCGCCCTGTTCTCCGAATTGACGGACGGGAATTTCCGGCGGCCAACACTGAATCTATCCGGGAATGGATAAAGCAATCCAGGGTTCCTGTTGAAGCTGAGATATCTCTTGAGGGAAAAGACTGGGAGCCGGTGAGCAGTTGCGGGCTCTTTGACCTGGAAGACTGGCCACTGGCAGCTCACGGCAGGGTTGAGGAAAAATCTCTTCCCGAGATGCCCGAACACAGTTCCGGTGACACTATCGAATCTGATAAACCGGTTCTCCTGGAAGAACAGCCGGAAGGGGAGAAAGAGACCACTCTGTCCGGGCAGCCCTTCAGCGAAATCATAGACATTGCGGAAGAACATGATGAAACTCAGGAAGTTCCCTATACTGTCATATCGGGTGATTCCGAGGTGACGATCGAGTCTGTGGCAAAACTGAAATCCCAGCTCAAAGAGAAAATGATTTTCAGCTATGATGAGATCAGCCATCCGTCAATTACCGAAGAAACCATTTCTGTGGGAGAGTTTCTTGAGAGTTTGAAATCACCGCGCAAGGGTCCGATGTTCTGGATACTCTGGGCATTTTTTATTGCTGCCGCCGCTGTTTTAGCTCTTGATCTTCTTGAAGTACAGGATATTATCCCGTGGTTCTAATAACTGAAATACTCAGAGCGAAAAGAGATAAGAAATCTCTTTCAAGAGATGATCTGTACAAATTCGCTTCAGGTATTTCTGATGGAATGGTTACCGATTATCAGGCAAGCGCTTTTCTCATGGCCGCATACATTAACGGGCTTGATCCCGAGGAAACTCTTGCTCTGACCATGGCCATGCGTGACAGTGGAACAGTTGTTCAGTGGGACAAATCACTGAGCCCTCTGGCAGACAAGCACAGCACCGGCGGCGTAGGAGACAAAATGTCTCTTATTCTGGCACCTCTTGCCGCATCAATTGGAATCAGAGTTCCCATGATCAGCGGCAGAGGACTGGGGCATACCGGTGGAACACTTGATAAACTTGAATCGATTCCAGGATTTAATGTTAATCTGCCCCTTGAGCGTTTCAAAGAACAGATTGCCGACATGGGGGTTTGCATGATAGGGCAGACTGATGAGCTTGCCCCTGCGGACAGAATACTGTACTCCCTCAGAGACGCTACTTCCACAGTTACCTCTATTCCACTGATCTGTGCCAGTATTCTTTCCAAGAAGCTGGCGGAGAATCCTGACATTCTTGTCTTTGATGTGAAATGCGGAGCCGGGGCTTTTATGCAGACCCGTGATGATGCCCGTGAACTGGCGCAAACTCTGGTGCAGATTTCTAAAATGTCGGGAAAGAGAGCCAGTGCTCTTATCACATCCATGAATCACCCCATAGGGCTTTCCGTCGGCAACACCCTTGAGGTGCAGGAGTCTCTGAACATACTGAGGAACATCGGTCCCTCGGACTCTACAGAACTCACCATTGCACTCGTTGCGGAGATGGCGGTTCATGCGGGAATTGATAACGGTGAGGAGCTTTGCAGAGAAAACCTGGCAAACGGGAAAGCTATGGATGTGTTTATAAAGATGGTTGAGGCTCAGGGAGGGGATATTGCCGCCTTTGAAGCACTTCCACTGGCACCTGTTATTGTTGATGTTCGTGCTTCCAGAACCGGGTACTGGTGCGGACCTGATGCGCTTGCTGCGGGGAATGCCGTTCGGAGACTCGGCGGGGGAAGATACAGAGTTGAAGACAGAGTGAATTCCCTGGTGGGCTGGGAGCAGGAAGTGCCATGCGGATCGCCCGTTGAGGATGGTCAGCTTCTGGGCAGAGTACACGCGGCAGATCGGGAATCAGCTGCAGAAGCAGCTCGAAGCATCAGTGATAGTTTCGTATGGGATCTGCCGTCTGAACCTCTTGTCTACGAGGAGATCCGCTAATGAGAGCCATAAATCCTGAAGCTGTTCCAGATACCCTTTTAAGAGATGGCCTGATCACAGAGTCGGTATTGAGAAGATTCAGAAGGCTCTTTGAAAATTCCAGTGAAGATATTCTTAGTCTTCTTGTATCCAGCGGGATCATTGGTGAAGACAAACTGTACAGACATCTCGCAGAGCTTGCCGGTGTACCATATACCGACCTTGACCCCCTTGAACTTGATTATCAAGTTGTTACAGAGTGTCTTCCCGGGGCTTATGCACAGGCGAAGGGAATTGTGGCTTTCAAAGAGGAAGATAACCGTATTTCCATTGCAGTCAGCAGCCTTCCCACGCCTGTACAGATTGATGACATGTCAAATATGCTGGGGAAGGAAATAGTTATTTACCTCAGCCGTCCAAGAGCGATAGACAAGGTAATCCGTCAGTTCTATGGGCTTCACAGTTCTATTCTGGCAGCGACTAAAGAGCTGTCCGGCGATGAGATTGTAGACATTGGAAATCTTGAGCGGTTTGTTGACAGCACGGCGGACAGATCTATTGAGCCTACAGACAAGCCCGTTATCAATGCCGTGAATCACCTGTTTCAGCATGCTTTCGAGGAGCGGGCAAGTGATATTCACATAGAGCCGCACCGTGAGAATACCATTGTCCGATTCAGGATCGATGGTGTTCTTCATCTGGTGTACCGACTTCCCAAAAAACTTCACTTCGCGATAACCAGCAGAATTAAAATGACTGCCGGGTTGAACATTGCCGAGAAAAGAAG
>JAUVJW010000093.1 GCA_030596465.1 Candidatus Fermentibacteraceae bacterium
ACCCCCAGAGAAGCAAAATACCAGGCAGCCATGGCAGTGGTAATCTCAAAAAAAGTAGCAGAATGCTTTCTGATAGTGTGCTTGTTATCAGTGATGAACTCTGCCACGGCGTCTTCCGGGATCCACTTGTGGTTAACTGCAATTCTCTCTCTGTAATTAAGCAGATGAGGGGATGTTCCTCGACCCCAGGAAATACCCAGATCACCGGCAATCTCAGAAAGTATTGCCGCTGTGCTTCCTTTGCCGTTAGTACCTACAATGTGAACTGTCTTGAAGTTGCTTTCAGGATGATCAAGCTCGTCCATCATGGAAAGCATCCTGTCCAGACCGTATTTCATCCCCATTCGGCGTCTGCTGAAAAGCCACTTTTCTGCCTCCCTGTAATTCACATGGACAACCTTTCAAGAAGCTGAATAATGGAGTTTTCCTGCTTTTTTCTAACTGTAGCCTGTGCGGAAAGAACCTCGTCATGGCAAACGGAATCCCCGCCTTCCACAGCATTGGTTATCAGTGCCATAGCCAGAACTCTGCACCCCATTGATCTGAGTACAAGTGCCTCCTGCGCAGTAGACATAGATACAGCAGAAGCCCCGCTTTCCCTGATAAGCGCAACCTCGGCGGCTGTCTCGTAGGCAGGCCCTGAGACGCATGCAAAAACTCCCCTGTGACAATTATTGACACACCGCTCTGCTGTTCTCTGCAGAGAAGGGGAATACACCCTGTTACCGATAAAGTGTTCCGGAGAATCAGGAATACAACCGGAAAAATTAATATGGTCTGTAAATATCATGGCATCACCTACAGCATAGGCGGGGTCTACCGCTCCGGCAGAGCTTGTAAGTACCCAGGTTCCTACACCAAGAGCCGCCAGCGAAGCAGGCAGAAGAGTTATCTCTCTGCCTGAATAGCCCTGGTAATGATGCCTTCTTCCCATAATAAAAACTATTCGGCCATCCGCACTGGTTCGAAGTGTGTATCCGTGTCCCTCAACTGCTTCACCCTGCATGCCTGGAATATCAGAGAATGGTATTGATTGTCCTTTGCCAAAAGGCTCGGTTGCCCAGCCCAGACCGGAACCCAGAATCACCCCTGTCTGAGGAATAGTTTTAAGACGGTTGTAAAGATAAAGTGAAGTGTTTAGAGTATGCAGAAGCGGTTCAAGGGGTTTTTCCATAAATACTCCGTTTTTGCCTTCACCATAAAATCCACGCAGAATCCTTTGGGCGGAAAAGGCCTGACTGCGGTAAAACTCACGGGCAGAAGCATTCTCCTCCCGCACCTCCAGCACCACCCGTCCCGCCTCCATGTGACGACCCCAATACAAAACAGAACCCAGAAGTTCTCCGGCAATTCCCCGGCGTCTGCATTCCGGATGAACACAGAGACTGATAACATGCAGTGTTCCGGGTTCAGAAAATGTAGCAGATATGTAGCCTATTGCACGACCATCAACAAAGGCTCCAATTGTGCAGAGTACCGGATCTTTCTGAATAAGAGCCTGTATCTCCGCAAGATCCCACGGTCTGGGAAAACAGAGCTGCTCAAGTTCAAATAATGAGTCGGCATCGTTCAAGGCCGGACGATAGTATTCTGTAGTGTTCACTCTGAAAGAATCCTCTGGTTAAACTCGCGAAGATACAGGGGTTCTATACTCTTGTCGAAGCCGTCTCTGTCCGCAAGTGAACAGGCACATACCGCAACAATTGAAGATCGTGGATGATCCAGAAGCGGATGAACCCACTTCAGCTCCTTGCACGCAATCTCACTCCTCCCCGAACCTATCGCTGAATAAGTGCTGTCCGATACCAGTTCCTCGAAAGCCTTTGCGGAATAAAGTGATTGTGGAATAATTTCTTCTGATAGGGGGTCAGGTGAACTGAAGATACCTGCAAATACCTCTCCTGTTCTTGCCCTGATACAACTGAGAACCGGCCCTTCCGGCAACGACGCTGCAATTACCCGAAGAGTTGATACCCCCTTAACCGGAACTTCCCAGCCTGCCGAAAGACCCAGTACTGTTGAAAGACCGATTCGGAGCCCGGTATACGAGCCCGGCCCCAGAGAAACACCGATTCCAGACAAATCATTACCGGAAATACCGGAATTCTTCAAGGCTTCTTCTACAGCAGGCAATATTTTTTCCGAATGAAAACCGGTTACCGGCAAAATAGATTCTGTAAGCAGTACACCGTCTTTCAACAGTGCGACTCCACCCATGGATGAGGTGGTATCAATACCCAGCCAGATTCCACTCAACTTGTACTCTCCTGCTATCGGGTGAACCTCCATTTGAGATCATAATTGTACAACCCCTTCTTTCCTTAAAGTCTTCCATTCTTTCAGGCCACTCAACCAGCACAACAGCATCGGATTCCAGAATCTCTTCAAATCCAAGCATAAGTATTTCTTCTCTGGAACCTTCCAATCTGTAAAAGTCCATGTGATGAACTTCCAATTCCGTCCCAACAATATTATACACAGAATCCATGATAAAGGTTGGGCTTGGTATAGCGCCCTCAACCCCAAGCGCACGGATGAATGCCCTTGCGAATGTTGATTTCCCAGCGCCAAGCTGACCTGAAAGAAAAAATCTATCGCCGGGTTTCACCGACGCTGCGAGTTTCCGTGCCAGTTTCTCAAGGCCGGAGACATCAAGTTCTTCCATTATCCCCTGTACTTCTTTGGTCTAAGAACCTCACAAGGCACAAGCATTTCCTCCAGCGAAACCCCTCCATGCTGAAACGATCCCTTGAATTTGTACATATCTTCCCTGTTAAAGCCATTTTGCATCAAAAGATAATCTTCTCTTGCAAACAGATAATTCTTCCTTGGGTTGTCATCAGGAAGACCCCATTCAGCGGGATTATTCACCGCAATGGAATGTTTGGGGTCAGCACCAAGAGAATGGCCAAACCTGTATCGGACACTGTGTGACATTCCCCGGGCACCACGGACTGTGGTTATCCTGTTCGCAAGAGCAGAACCATGATCACTTGTGACAATGATGGTAGCCCCCCTGGCACTGAGGGTCTTCATCATATCGAAAAGAAACGAGTGTTCAAACCATCCCTCGGCAAGTTTTCTGAAAGCGGAAACATCCGGTGCAATATCTCTGATAAGATCCAATTCTGATCTGCCGTGGGTAAGATTATCAATAAAGTTTACGACGATTGCCATAAAACCATCTCTTAGAAAATGAGAAAGCCCGCGCTTTACATTCTCTCCTTCCTGTCGGGTAGAAATCTTGGCGTAAACAGCATCTTTACCAGTTCGCCAGCCAAACCTGCCAGTGGCATCACTCAGAAGAAGCTTTTCATATGAGTTAAGCCCCGGACAGCCATACTCCTCAACCCAGTGAGTCCTGTAAAATCTCCAGATATCCCTGGGAACCAACCCGCTGAAAATAGAATTACGACTGTATGGAGTTGCCGATGGAAGCCCGGCAACCATGAAACCCGGCTCTCTGTGATACCAGTGTTCAATAGACTTCGCCATAAGAAGCCACTGATCGTATCTCATACAGTCAACAACAAGAAAAACAACCTCGCCTGTTCCCTTCAGAAGTTCAGGTATAACTTTTCTTTTAAGAACATTGTGTGCCATCAAGGGAGCTGATTCCGGTGAGGCAAGCCAGTTGGGATAGTTCTTTTCGATAAACCGGGAGAATCCCATTTCAACCTGATCCAGCCCTCCACCCTGAATTCCATGCAATTTCTGATCGAGTTCTCCATCAAAACTGATATCTTTTTCCATCCATGATTGATAAAGGTGAATCCAGTCAGAAAGGCTGTTATCTCTATTGTGACGAAGTTTTTCTGTTTCGGAAATGACTTCATTGGCGGCTTTGTTTACCTTCAACCTGCCGGACTCAAGAAGCCTCTTCAGCACAAGAAGTATCTGGCTGGGATTAACCGGCTTAGTCAAAAAGTCAGCGATAGTGCCTGCGAGAGCCTTGTCCATCAGCTCCTCTTCCTCGCTCTGAGTAACCATAACAACAGGCAGATCCTTGTAGCTTTTACGGATCTCGTAAACGGTTTCAAGGCCGTCCATACCCACCATCATCTGATCCATGAGAATCAGATCAACCCGTATGCTTCTGAGAATTTCAAGAGCCTCCCGCCCGCTTCTGGCCGGGATAACCTCATAATTCCTTTTTCTCAGAAAACGAATATGAGCCTGAAGATGGTCTATCTCATCGTCAACCCACAGAATTGTTATCATTGTCACCCCCTCCTTTCAAAGGCAGAAGAATACTGAAAACTGTGCCCACTTCAGGAGTACTTGAAAGCAGCCGGATTGAACCGTTGTGGTATTCCTCTATTATTCGCCTGGCAAGGGAAAGACCAAGCCCCCACCCGCCTTTTCTGGTTGTGAATCCAGCCTGGAATATTCTACCCTGATCTCTATAAGGAATCCCATGTCCGTTATCGGAAATCCTGATTTCAATCTCTGTCTCCGTCGAATGAGCGTACTCACAACCCACGGTAACTCTGCCACCGTCCTGATTGCCGGCGCACGATGCAACCGCGTTCTTTATAAGGTTTTCCAGAACCCATCCTATCAACACGGAATTACCATTAATAATGTGTTCATCCTCACTCTGCCGCAGTTCAAGAACCACACCGCTACCGAGAATACCCTTTCTCGCGTTGAAATACTCCACCACACCTGAAACGGTACTTTCAATACTTATCGGTTGAAGCCGGGGTCGTCTTCCCATCTGGCCATATCTTTGAGCAATGCTCTGTAGCCTGTTCACATCGGCATCCATATGCTCAAGCGCATCGTTGATATCCGGAATAGCAGACAGCTCCGGATCATCTTTCAACAATTCTATCCAGCCCATCAGCGAAGAAAGTGGAGTACTAATCTGATGAGCTGTCTCCCGGGCAAACCCGACCCAGGACATATCTTTGTCTCTGGAAACCTCCACACGAAGAAACATGTATACAACGGCGGCAATAAGAAAAAGTAAACCAAGCTCAAGAAAAGGAATCAACCTCATTTCTGTGCTCAGCGGAGATGTACCATAGAACAAATTTCCTATAGTATCCACTCCTGCTACTATAGGAATTGGTTCATTCTGCTCAGCCAGTATTTCCATTCTCTTCCGAAACTCCATAATTCTACCGGATGGAAGTCCATCTACAACTTGACCGTCAACGATCTGGGGATTGTTATTCTCATCAGCAAAAATGGTGGGAAAGTCCAACCTGTTAACAAGATCTCCAAAAAGTTTTCTTGTGAAATCGATTACCTTTATCCTCTCTTCAGGAAGAAGTCTCAGGGTATGAATGAAGAGAGTTGTATCACCGCAGACCGGACAGAAAAAAGAATCACTCTCTAAGGAAAGATCCAACCGCTTGATGGGATATCCGCACACCGTACATGACATAATCCCTGATTCGTCCCCTACAACGCTCAAAGGATACTGAACCCCCGCCCAGAGCCAGGCAATTGTCTCACAATCCTTTTTGTTGGATTGATTCAACTTTTTTACCAGATCATGAGTGTACCACAAAAATATCCAGATTGTGATACTTGCAAACAAAATAAAAAATACTCGTCTTCTGAAACTGTTATTCATTTTCTGTTTTCACCACCGGGAAAGAAAATCCGGCATTTTCAATTATTGTTTCACATCTGTAAGGTGGTGCGCTAAAACCGAACCTCCGCATGTCAATTCCCGTCCTGAATGAAAGATTAATCCTGCTTCTTATCTTTTGAAGCCGGATGGCAGCATGGTCACCAAGTAAATATTCTTCCGAGGAGCGGGGAACTGCAATAGAAGCAGACGAGGCGTAAAGAAGGCGCTCCATCTGCCTGGCGCCAAGCCCTTCTATGCAAGCGGCGGAAAGAACCAGATCTCCACCATCTTCCACTGCTCTTTCCCACAGAAATACTGCTTTCATAGCCTGGTAAAGACTTATCTCCAGAGTTCTTCCCGGTCGAACCTCCAGAGCAGCATATCTTTTCTTTACAGAAACACCACATTTAACCGCAGCAACTTCAACGGCCTTGTAGAACGAAGAATCAAAAGCACCACAAAAAACTGCATCGCTGCCTGGAACCCCGTTTACCATAACTATTTCGGTCTGCCGGGCAAGAAGCGCAACTCCCTCCATCATATCCTCATGAACAGGATTTCCGTATAACTTACCGGGCTGCGCTTTCGGAAGACAGGCCAGAAAGTGGTTCTGCTCTATAGTTTTTCGAGAAGCAGATCCAGGTAGAAACGATTTTCGCCCGCCGGTAAATCCCGCAAAATAGTGCGGCTCAACTGAATTCACCGCAAAAACCGACCCTTCCAACAGCCATGGGTGCATCTCCACCTCGGTTCCCCGCGATGTGGTACCTATTTGAATATGAGTTCCATCATCGCACATATTGCTCCGGGTGACAACATCCCCGACAAAAACATCGCCAAGAATAGAACGACATTCGGCAGGGGTTACCGGACGATGAGTTCCCGTTGCGAAAAGAAATCTTGCCCTGCCCGCAAGTACCGGCTGAAAAGCCGACAAATACTTCCATGGAGATGGCCTGGTGCCGTCATTCACAACAACGGTAATTGTCCCGTTCATATTCGACACTTGATCCCGAATCTCTGATATGGACATGGCTTCCTCTAATGGATAGACTACACTCTTAAATACACAAATGAAAACTCAACCCAAAGAATATACGCATCACCCGGAGGTTCAACATGATTCTCAGGAAAAAACTCTCTCCTTTTATCATTTTTCTACTGATTCTACTGGTTTCCACGGCGGGCATTGCCGTCGCAAGAGCCGGGGGCGGTCAGAGCTACGGAGGAGGCAGTTCAAGGTCCTCAGGCGGTGGTGATGGTCTTGGTATCATTATTTATTTTCTTCTCAGGCTTTGTATTGAGCATCCCTGCATTGGAATTCCGCTTGTAATAGTAGTTATTGCGGTATCCATCATTGTAAAGAAAAAGAACCTCAAAAAGCAGTATAACACCATTCAGAGAGTCGGCAACCAAAACCTGAATCAGACACAGGACGCAGTCGCGACTCAGACCGCTCTGGCAAACATCAAGCAGAGAGATCCGCAGTTTACGGCTTCAGCTCTGATAAAAAAATCAAACACGGCTTTCCTTGAAATTCAACAGGCATGGTCAGATCAAGACCTTTCCAG
>JAUVJW010000016.1 GCA_030596465.1 Candidatus Fermentibacteraceae bacterium
GACTCAAGCTCTCCTTCATCGGGCACCACAATCCTTCTCAGAGGATCGTGAGGATCCTCCCAGTCCACAAGCGAGAGATAATGAGATGTTGTACGAAAAGGGAAAAACTCCGTCACTCGCCGAATGATCTCCAGCCTGTCTGTACTGATTCCGGGAATGGCTCTGATATCCGTGATCGGTGCCGACATATTCCCATCCGCCCGCATTGGTTCTGGCTACCATTACTCGATTATCATGATCGGTGCCGAAAACACTACACGGGCAGGATAATCACCTCCCATAGTCTATGTGATAACTTCTGGTGCTATCGTCAAGGTACCTCTTGAACTCAGCCGTCTACCGTGGCCAGAGCGGCGGATTCATCCTGATGGCCTCGAATCACCTCTGCTCAATGATGATTTCCTCAAGGAAATAGTCAGCAGCATTGTAAGCGATGTACCCTCTTCAATCCAGGGACTGAATCTGGCAAAAGAATACCTGCAATCAAGAATTCTCGGGATAGTGCAGGAGGCGGGAGCGATGATGCCTCCTGCCTTCTGTGGAGGAACCGCACTCAGATTTCTTTATGGACTGCAGCGATTCAGTGAAAATCTGGACTTCTCGCTTGTTGGAAAAGATCATGACTTTATCATGACAGGATACATAGACAAAGTGATTCATTCACTTACCCGAGAGGGCTATACAATTCTTCCCAAATGGAATAGTTCAGGAAAAACTGTTCAGGAAGTAATACTGAAGTTTCCCGGGCTGCCCTTCGAACTGGGACTTGCTGCAAGATCAACTCAGAATCTTTCCATTAGAGTGGAAGCTGACACAAATCCTCCCTCCAGCCGGAGCCGGAACCGAGATTACTGTTGTACGAAAATTCCAGCTGCTCAGACTTCAACACCTTGACAAGCCTTCACCACTGACGGGAAAGATTCATGCTGTTCTTGTGCGAGAGTATACCAAAGAGCGGGATTTTTACGATCCTGTCTGGTATCTCGGGAATTCCAAATGGCCTCCGCCCAACATGATCATGCTTCGAAATGCTCTTCTGAAAAAACTCATGTAACTCTATATACTTTTGCAATGCTGCAGATGTATTGATATTGCTGATGGAAATGAAGGGATGACTGTCGTGTTGCCTCAGAAAGATGAAAAAATATGCTGTAGAGGATAATCAGGCGTATTATCTTTCGTTCCAGAAGTCCTGCTTGAAGTCAGACCCCTGTACTATGGAAAGAGCCTGAGCGATGGAATGATCCATGTTGTTGTACCAGAACGATCCGGACCTTCCGGTAAGAAAAAGATTACGGGGGACATTGACAGATGATAATTTCTCTTTGTAATCAAGAGTGTACACAGGATATGTTTCAGGAATCCGCTGCCAGTCAATGAAGATCACATCATCTCTTTTTATAGCTCCCACGCTCTCGAGATCGTTGATAAGTCGATCTCTGATGCTCTCCGGATTCTTCCAGAATTCTGAATCCGAGTTACATGTGATCTCGGCAATGACGCTGTCACGACCTGAAGGCACACAGTCTTCCCGGAAATTTCGCGGAACAGTGAGTCTGCTGAAAATCAGGTCTTCCTGACCAAAATAGCACCACTGATAATCGTTGGAGGGTATTTCCGAGCTCAGGGCTACATTGGCTGTCAGAGTATTCAAAAAACTGAGATTGGTCTCGGGATAAAGGATGGTTATGGGCGCTGTCCAGAAAACCCTGTCTGCCGGAATGGTTTCACCACTCTTCAGTTCAACGGTGGAAACAACACCGTTGTTGCTGGTAATACCCGCCACCGCAGTACTATAGCGGATACTTCCCCCTGTTTCTTCTATTCTTCCGCATTGAAAGTCACAGAAGGTTTGAATCCCACCTTTTGAAGGGTAATAGAATTGGGTTGCTACCGGCTTTGGCAGCAATAAACCCTTTGCCAGAGAAAAGAGAGAATCAGATTTTACATGTTTGTCAATAACAGCCCTGTTCACTCCCGCTTGAGCCCAGTCCACATGAAGATTTTCCGCGTCAATGCCGGTAAATTTCCTTGTGTATCCGGAGAAGAAGAAATTATAGAGATTATCACCGTATCTGGATCGTATGAAATCAGCAAAACTCTCAACAGCAGGGATATCAGGCTTGTAGAAAAGATCAAGAAAACTCTTCCAGAGCAAAGGAAATGGCAGATTAAGTACTGAGGTCAATGTAAGAGGCCAGTTTCTGTATTTACCCGCCATGTAAACACTGCTCTTGCGACTGATGCTGATAAAGCAATCGGCAAGTATTTCAAGCAGATAGGAGTCTACATCTTTGTTGAAAGTATGAAAACGGTGCGGACCTATATCGAAGTGAAATCCATCGATATTGAAACTTCTCGCAAGACCACCGGGAGCATCTTCTCTTTCAAGAACAGTAACCTCTTCCCCGTTGCCGGATGATAAAATACGCTCGGCAAGGGTAAGGCCGGAGAGACCTGCTCCCACTATAACAGTTTTCAAATGTTTCCCTTTCTCCCGGAAAGCAGCAGGGCCGCAGTTCCGCCTAACATCAGCAAAACTGCCATGGAAAGCCATAGCAGGTGTACACTGAACCCAGCTTCAATCACGGAAAGCCCACCGGGAAGTATTCCTGATACACCGGTTAGTTTGAAACCGGCTACCCATCCTGCCTCTACTGTTCCAAGGCTGAGGAGACCGTGAACGGGAAGAGCCATGGTGAGATCGGTAATGGCACTGGCAGTAAATACCTGCCACATTGGAAGACCGTGAACACCTACTGAGCGGAGCAATGCATAGAACATGAAAAGTTTAACAGCCCACCCGGTAATGCTGAGGCCCATGGCAACAGCAATACGAGGCTTTCTGCATGATGTAATCTCTGTCGCTTCTTTGAGTTCCAGCCAGGTAGAAGTGATCTTTCCCGTGCCGAAGACTGCCTTGACCGGTTTTGTGAAAAGGGAAAGGATCAGTGGAAGAAAGAAAAGAGCCAGAAGACCAGTAGCTGAAGCTGACGCTGCTATGTAAACAACTGGTCCCGAAAGACCTGCAACAAAACTGCATGCCACAACAAAACCCATCGCAACTACATCCATTATCTTGGCCAGTATCACGGTGGCCACGCCGTTTCCCACCGGTAAAGCCGCGTACTTTCTGAAAAGGCCGATAAGAACCACATCAGACAGGCGAACCGGGAGCAGGTGACCAAGCCCCACATGCACAGCTGTTAGAGAAAGAGATTGTCCAAGTTTAATATTATGATCCCACGAGAGAACCTGCCACCGCCAGGCTCGTATCAGTTGTGTTGCCGCAAACAGCAGAAGAGAAATCCAGAACCACAGAGGATTCGCCCTGCCAAGAGCTGTGACAATATTGGAAACAGTGGATTCCATTGATCCTGATCGCGACAGAAGATAATATGTAAGTGCTGCCCCTGCAATGAGAAAGGTGATCATCCTTGCATTGCGCATGTGTTTGTTCAAATATTCCTCCTAATTGAATACAGGAGGTAATATAGGATATGACGAACACGACAATAAGCGTTGAAGGTATTTCCAAGCGTTTTGGAAAAAGATTTCAAAGCCATGACCAACAGATGGGTTGAGTTTGCTATTACATTCAACACTGAAAATGGATTTAGAAAAAAGAAGCGTGGAAAATAGAGGAAAACTTGTTACTCTCAAGTGAATATCATACTTGAAGGGATACCCTCTCCCAGGGAATACAGAGATTCAATGTTCGGTATGTCTGCTGCCATTAGCGGAGTTTTCCCGCCCAGACTTTCAATGGGACGGTCTGACATCCCGTTTCCCAGAATGATGATGTACTATGAATTCTTCACTTTATCCTCCCAAAGATAACAATGCCTGCCCAGGTAGCCAACTTGAACTGTTGACTGACAGGAAACCCGGAGGTATTTTGCAGAAAGTGTGTTTTCAATTCTCATTGGAGGTGTATATGGGGCTGGAGGAGAAAGTAAGGGCTCTTTTAGAAGAAGCTGAGTTGAAAAATCGCAAAGCAGTGCCAGAGGCTTTTCAAGGCATCACCAAAGAAAGAGTAAGACACATCCTTACACTGATTGATCGCTGCACTGATGACATGGTGGATGCTGTATTTGCATTAATCGATGACCAGCAACCAAGTTGGTTTTCCAAGACAGATTCAAGTCTGTATTTTTGTGATGGAGCTACAACTGCACACATTGGAGCACACATTGGTATTCTGCAAAGAGGTGGTATCAGAAAGCTGGATCGAGAAGGACGCGACCATTGGATTAAACCTTTATGTGAAGTTGGGGCAATTCAGCGGGTATTTCTCCTTGCGGATATTGGGAAATTCATCCCCGGTCATCATATTGCAAAATCATCATATACAGCGTATAGACTTGATTCTGATTTTATTGAATTACTCAAAGCGTCACCTACCAACCTCGATCAAAAAGCTGCTGCTTGGGTTGATGGAAATGCCGTACGCAAACGTCTTAAACTTCAAGCCCTTATGGCAGTAGAAGCAAGCAGACAGATTGACAAAAAGCATGCAACTCTTATCAAGACCTCAATTGATATTTATGTAACAAATTTCTTGCCTGGTTTTGAGGTGTTGTATATTGATGATAATGATGGAGATAGAATAACTGAAGTAGATCGTAACCGGCTAAGAATTGCCGGTCTAAAACTCACATTAGATGACGCCATGCCTGATGTGCTGCTATGGAAACCGGGGACATCAATATTCTGGGTTATTGAAGCTGTAACCAGTGATGGTGAAGTTGACCTTTCTAAAGTCAAGTTGATAAAGAGATTTCTTCAACGAACCCTTCCTGATGCCAAAGTTGGATTCACCACTGCATATCGATCCTGGCGGGATGTAGCCAGACGTCAAGGCAAACACAAAAACCTGGCTCCAAACACCTACCTCTGGGTACAGGAGGATCCATCAAAGCACTTCCAAATAATTACTTATGATGAACAGAACCTCAATCATCCTATCTTCTATTAAGAGTCACATGAAGGCGAATTAAGAATGTCTCTGATGATTTCATCGATCTGGTACTGAGAGATCGGCGTTTTTTTAATAGCTATTTTCCCTATCTGCTCAATGTCTGCGAAATTAGGATAGCGGAAAACTCTAAGATCAGTGGCATTAACCTGAGTGTGACCGTTAAACTGTCTGAAAAACAGATCCACTGGAGTACTATTTAAAAACAAGGAAAGACCAAATGCAAATTCCCTGCGGAGACCACAACCACCAGTGTGGTAGTAGTTTATATGGTTTTCTATTCCGACACGTACCGCATCCAGTCGGATAGGATCGTAGACTACAGAAACTACACGCCGTTTCTCTTCTTTTGAGCTGAATCTCTTAACAAGAACATAATATCCTTTTGGTACCAGCAAAGAAAAAGAATCCGTACAGTCAAGAATAGCGTTAGGCTTTTTACCGCCCTGTTTGGGCCATTTTATCAACCCGGAAGAGAAATGGCACGGGTAAATCAGCGGAACTGATTTTTCTTCAGGATTCTGGCATAGGTACTTTTTTGCACGAAAATCAACTACCCTGCCTGTAGAAACAGTAATCCCCAGGTCATCCAGCGTTGAAGGAAGAGAAAACATCCATTCAGTCAAAGCAGTATCTGAAGATTTTGTTGGCAGATAGATGAATTTATCTCCATTTGAAGCTCGTACGACATCTTTATAGGAAGCAATGCGGGATGTTATGGGATTTATCCCTTTCTTGCTTAATGAAATATGAATTGATTCCCCGTTTGGTTTTGCTTTAACTGCATGAATAATGATGTTTTCTTGAAGAACGCCATCATCACCGAATGCGTCCTTCCTTGAATCAAAAACATGAATTTGTTTCAAGGTCATTTCGGAAAGCAATTGCTGGCGGAATGGACGGAAGTACGGGCCATTGCAGAAACTTCGCGGTATTATTGCAATGAGTTGACCGCCTGGTCTTAAAAGCCGAATAGACAGCGCAACAAAAGCAGCGTACAAATTTGTGGCATCCAATCCAATCGATTGAAGTAAATGTCGCTCCTGGGAATGTGCTCGGATCTTCTTGTAAGGGGGATTAAGAATTGCTGCATCAAATTCCAGTGAACACTCACTAAACAATCCGTTACTCAGACTGTCTACAGCTGTTTTAATAAAATCCTTATGGCGGAGATCCGATACAAAAGAAATATCGCTCTGCTTTGCAATAGTTCCACAATCTCTTAAAGTCTCTTCCAGATACCTAACAAGAACATCATTCAACTCGAATGCAGTGCAGTGAACAGAATCTGGTTTTTCTATTCTAGAACAACACTCTTTAACAAAAGCAGCAGTAAGACTGCCAGTTCCTGCTCCTGCATCAAGAACCCTCAGTGTGGATGGGAAAGCATTAAACATCTCAGCCATCAGACATGCAATATTCATTGGCGTCATGAATTGCCCATGAATGCTTCTCTCTTCACGGTCAAGCTCAACAATAGTTGAGTGTCTGCGAATTTCTGCCTGAACAATTGAATTTGTCATAGCTGCTATGCCTGAAACTCCTCCGCCGGCATTCACAATCAGATAACCTCCTATCTGGCAGAACCTTCATTTCTAATATCAAAATTGTCTAAATTATGCAAGTCTCTGAATTGGTAAAACAGAGAACAGGATGTCCAAGTTTAATATTATGATTCCACGAGAGAACCTGCCAAGAGCTGTGACAATATTGGAAACAGTGGATTCCATTGATCCTGATCGCGACAGAAGATAATATGTAACTGCTGCCCCTGCAATGAGAAAGGTGATCATCCTTGCATTGCGCATGCGTTTGTTCAAATATTCCTCCTAAATGAATACAGGAGGTAATATAGGATATGACGAACACGACAATAAGCGTTGAAGGTATTTCCAAGCGTTTTGGAAAAACTCAGGCACTCGCTGAGAATTTCAGTATTGAGATATCAAAGGGACAGTCTCTGGCAATACTGGGAGCAAACGGGGCCGGGAAAACAACTCTCATGCGTGCGGTGCTTGGACTTACCATTCCCGACGCGGGAAATATCAGTCTCTATGGCCTTTCCCCCACCGACCCCAGTTCCAGAATTGGACTGAGATTTCTTCCGGAAAGGATATCCTTCCCCAAATGGGCCACTCCACTTCAGATGTATCGTCAACTGGAGAGAGTACGCAACGAGGGCAGAGAAATTGATTTCGTCCACAGGGCGGATAACATGGCCTGCGGGGATCTTCTGAAACGAAAGCTGGGTAAAATGTCCAAGGGCCAGAGACAACGGATTGCTGTTGCCCTGATGACCTGCGGTACCCCCAAAACTGTTTTTCTTGACGAACCCTCTTCAGGACTGGATCCTGCTGGAAGAATGCTCGTAAGAAGCACAGTTGCGGAACTTGCGGATCAGGGCTCTACTGTAATACTTAACAGTCATCTCCTTGGAGAGGTGGAGAAAGTATGCGACTGGGCAGCTTTTATTCACAAAGGAGCTCTGGTGGCTAACGACAGGCTTGAAGACCTTTCTCAATTCAAGGGCAGCGCAGTAATCGATACCCAGGAACCGGATGCCATGAAAGCAGTACTGAACAATCTTGGGATTGTAAGAGACAAATCTCTTGTTTACCCCCTCGCTTCTGAAGATGGATTCGCGGAATTTACAGAACTTGTTGCAAGAAGCGGTGTTAATTTCACAGGGATAAAACTTCACAGGGAATCCCTTGAGGACATATTCATGCGGATTATGGAAGGAGAAACATATGTTTCTTAATGCACTTGAGCACATGACCCGCAGAAAATTGATTCTCATAGTTGGAATTCTCGCACTGGGTTACCTTCTTCTTTTCTGGCGCGGAATAGCTTCTGCGGATCCGCAATCACTTCGAACAGAGGGCAATATCCCCGCTTCGAATGCCGATCTGGCTTTCGCGGCACTTTCCATCGCTGGATCTATGCTTTCAGTTATGGTCTGGGGACTTACGATAATTCTTGGGGCCAGTATTCTACCCGATGAAATGGAAGCTGGAAGAATGTCTATATGGGCAGCTCTGCCGCAGTCCAGATTCAAGGTATACGCCTCCACCACCCTTGCGCCGTTTCTGGTCTCTGTGACCGTTGGATACCTTCTCTTTGGACTCACAGCACTGATTACATCATTCTATGCTCCATTCACCCCTTCAAGTATCCCTCTTGCTGTATTCAGTATGCCAATCTGGCTTTCTGCCACATGGGCATTCGTTATTCTTTTTTCCATGATGGTTGGTAAAATACCCGCCATGCTTATCACATTTATACTTGAAGGTTTTGCTGTGGGAATGGGTAACATTGTTGAACTGGCCAAGGGGATTCCAGAACTTCATGAATCCACATTCTACACAGTTGCCCGTATCGTTACATTCATTCTGCCGTTTGAGCGTGGATACAGATCCGTCCAGATGGGTCTGCTTCCTGAGGCAACTGTGATTGAAGAGGCTCTGGCATTCATGGGCTTCGGCGGTGCTCTTCCCTTCTGGGAAATCATCTACCCGGCGATATGGGCCGCTTTACTCTTCTTTCTTGGATACAGGCTTTTTCTGAAAAAAGATTTGTAGTACCAGAATGGAAATTGTTTACAACTCCATAGGCGTCATTCACACACCATACAATGATATGGCACCTTTTCAGGCGGTTGAAGACGATTCAAACGGACCGTTTATTCTCGAACTTGATGAGAGATATGCATCCGGGCTGAAAGATCTGGATAACCACAAGTATGTTATTGTATTTTTTCATATAGACAGAGCAAAGGGATACAATGGTTCCAATATTGCCCATCCCCCAGGTATGGATGGGGGTTCAATTGGTCTTTTTGCATCCAGGTCGCCAAACCGGCCCAACTCAATAGGAATTGATGTTGCAAGGGTACTTCGAATAGACGGAAACAAGGTCTACACTTCAGGACTCAGCGCTTTGAACAACACACCGCTTCTGGATATCAAACCATACATCAGCGTTGATAGAAAAGAACTGAACTAAGCTCCTCGCGTAATGCAGGGTTGAGAGAAACAGCTTTTTGCGCGGCATAAACCGCATCTTCGCGATATCCGTAATTCCAGAGCAAAGCAGCCATGTTCTTCCATGCGGTTGGCGACTCCGGAGCCATCTCAAGAGCCAATCCAAACTCGCGGACAGCTTCGGCAAACTCACCACCGGATGAGGCAATACATGCTCCTCTAATAGAATGTAAATCGGCCCCCTCAAACCCATCTTCCTCTGCCATCTTCAAGTTGATCAGCGCAGCTTCATAATTCCCGGATTCGAGCTGATTCTGAGCCATCTGCACCTCTGTAAGCCCGGAGCGTACACCGGCCGGGTAATTCAGGAATACGGAGAACGCAGCTATTGCCAGTGCGGAGGGTATTGCGATTTTCCACCTGAAATGCAATGCGGAGATAACCAGAGCCGGAATAAAAACTGCTCTGTGTCTTATAGAAGGAAAAATCAGAAATGCCGCTGCCAGACCTGTGACAGCCAATGCAGTCTCCGGGTTTTTTCCAAACCCGGATATACCCGAGGCAATTATCAGAAAAGTCAGTGGAAGCAGGTATTTAAGAATGGTTGAGCCCAGCAGCTCCGGAGCTTCAATATTTCGTCCCGGTCCGGGAATAGATAGAAATGCCGCTGTCTTAACAATACCTCTGCCAAGCCAACCGGGAAAATCACCTCTTATTGAAACCAGAGCATTGTCTGTGAAGGAGTTATCACCCATGAGTTCCTCAAATTCTATTCCCGGGGGCGTTTCAAGTAGTTCCCATGAAGTTCCCAGCCACAGGTTGAGTGGCCCGTTCTCTCCCGGGGCAAATGGTCCTCCGGAAACCAGGTTGATAATTAGAACCGGAAGAACCGCGATCAAAACACCGGATGATGCGGTTAAATACTTTCTTATCGGACGAATGAAAAAGATTGAAACAGGTAGAAAAAGAAGTACCTCTCCGCGGAATAAAGCAGCACAGCCAATGAACCAGCCTGAAAGCAGAGGTCGTTTCACGCCTGCTGTAAGCGCCAGAGCAAGAAATGCCGCAGCCGGTGCTGCAGGCAGTATCTGAAGACCGGAGAAAGCAAGAGTTGGTTCAATAGCAAGAATTCCTGCAAGAATGGTATTATTCGTGTTCTTTTCCCGGAAAAGAAACAGAGCAAGAGCCGGAATCAGTGAGATCGCGCTGAAAATATACCTTAGAGTTTTTGTTTGAACAGGAAGATCGGCAAGCAGATAGGTTCCTGGTGGTCTTTCAAAAGGCGGGGAATCTCCCTCAACATAAGTAATTTCATCAACATGAAGATTTGAACCGAAAAACCAGTCCAGCTCAACAAGAGAGAAGAGCCTGACAGCAATACCAACAGCGATAAATGCAACAAATATCGCATGCTCTTTCTTCATCTGCTGATGATACCGTTTCCGTACTCAACATTTACATAGTCACGGGTGATAACGCCCTCCCGATTCCAGTTGAGAGACGGGGCGGTTTCTATCCAGATATCATCCGCAGCAGGGAAAAAACCATTAACGATGATCCATGCCGGTTCTGTGAGATCAAACAGGTCAGATAGTTGTACCGTTTGCGGATAGAAATAGATGTGCGAAGAACGGAACCATTCTGAGATCGCGAGAAGAATATCCTCCGTATCCAGGCCCGCCAGCTTGCGTCTGAGTTCACGATCAAATCCACCCTCCGTCTCGACTGTAAGGGTGAATACGCCATTGGAAGGTGAGATATCCCATATCTCAATACATTGCTCAGATTCCTCAAGGGGTGGCATTTCAGCCAGTACTCCTCCAGGAAGGAGAAGCCACAGGGTGTCTGGAGCATCCACCCATCCGGCAGGCGAAAGGTATTCCGAAGGTTCCTCAAGTTCCCCGTCAACAAGAATGAATGATCTGTAGAAACCCAGCGGTGAAGGCACCAGTGGAAGTATATCTGTCGCGGGAACAACGGGAGCCTCTATGCTCATTACTCTGCACATTGCGGAAAGTAAAGTGGCAGCCTCAATTGGTGTGGCCCTTCTGGAATCAAGTATTTCCTGCAGAGAACGGACGGAAAAACCGGCGTCTCCTCCCGGGAATGGAAGCAATTGCATTGATTCCGTGATAAGAATACGCCCCCGGGAAACTCTCATTTTGGGCAAAGCACCGGCAGCTCCGGCTTCGATAGCCGCTTCTCGCAGATCAGGGGGAGTTTCCATGGCTGAAGACCGGGAAGACTCAAGAAGAATATCCTGTACTTCCCCCCAACCTGAAGCAGTAGAAATCCAAAGTTCCTTGCATTCTTCATTGACGGATGTAAATATCCTTCTGTTTCTCTCCGTTGACTCATTAAATCCAAGGGATCCAACTGCAAGGTTCGCAATGTTTTCGCAACTCACAGTAATGGTATCCGGTTCTTCTCCGGCAATGTAGGTGTAAAACAAACCATTTCCAGCCAGTTGTCCCCTGTCATGCACGCGAAATGTCCATTCCATGGTCATTCCGGGTCGTAGCCCGGGGAATGCAACAACAAGAGCAAGTGGCCATCCTTCACCTCCAGTGAGAGTATCAACTGCCCATTCAGGAACATTTCTGGATTGTCCCGGGAAGCCATAGGTCGAGTTAAGCACCTCAATCTCCATGTACTCCGGATCATAATCCCGTGTTACCCTGAGAAATCTACCGTCGTCACCGGCAATTGCTCTGTAGCTTACTGTGGTTTCCTTTACAGATCCGTTCCAGTTAATTTCAACATCGACGGATGTGTATCTGGATGGGCTGGCCAGAATCCCGGCAATAAGCAGAATGGAAGAGATAATCATTGCAGCCTCACTGTTCTGGCAGAAGAGCCGGAGCGAACAAGAAGTGTTTCCAGAATGTCCGCGTTTGAATTTGTTATTTCGGCAGTTTCCCTGTAAACCAGTCTGCCGTATTCATAATTCATTTCACAGGTATATCCCGGAGTGGTTACGGGCGGGGGAAGCTGAGTCTCTACACCCTGAACGGAGAGGAAAACAGTAAGAATCTCTATTGCGGGAGCATCAATAACGAATGAATCCGGAGGACACGGCAGAAGCATTGACGCAATACGGGAACCGTGAAGAGATATTTCTCTGAGACCGGGCAGAAGAAGGTAATTTCCATCCTGAAAAACTGTCCACTGTCCGTCAACCTTCACCTCTTTCCCGTTGAATGATACTGAATCACACCGTATCGCTCCAAAGAATCGTCTGAACATCTCGTTTCTGGCAGAAGGTCCTGACTGAGTGAAAAGCGTGGTTATCAGTTCCAGCGGTACTCCTTCGCTTACCGCATGAAGACTTCCGGTAATCAGGTTCTCTTCAAGGTTGAGTTCGCCGGTAACAGTGATTATCAGGGTGTCGTTCCAGCCGTGAAGGGAAATGGTCTGGAGACCGGTTCCTCCGGGAACTATTGGTAAAAATGTATTTCCGCGAAGGCCGAAACTGGTACCTGCCCCGAGTGGTATGCCTTTGGGAGTAGGATCCAGAGCCACCCATGAACCGTCCTCGGGATTTCTGTATATCGTGATCATGTGGTCAAAGCCTCTGGCATCAATCACAGGAGGGGTTTCACCCTGAGTACTGGCCAGTGCCGGGTAGGCATCATATCCTGCCTTCCGGAGCAGCCATGTAAGCAGAACAGCCCTGTCTCTGCACACTCCTGAACCGTCATCAAGAGTTTCCTGCGGGGATCGCGGAGACCAGCCCGGCCATACTCCGACATCTGCTCCGGTGTAGTTGATATTTTCCGCAACCCATACCCTGAGTGCACCCGGATCAGCATTGGTCAGGCTTACTATTTCATCAAGCCTGTCGCATTCTGAATGCTGCGGTTCTTCCAGAGCTTCCGAAGCCTCAGCGGAGAGTTTCTCCGGGCCACCGGTGGCGATGGATATAATGGGGGGATCATACGCTGCCAGCGGATGTGACGGGGCCGGTGAAAGATTCCAGAACTCCCAGTAATCCCCGGCCTCACTGGATAATATCTGAACATGGGTATCATTTTGCAGTTTGAAGACGGATTGCACAACACTGTCCCGGAGTACTGGAGAGAATGAATAGCTGTACACTTCGGAAAGGGGAATAGAATGAATTGTTCTTACAATATCAACCTTGACTGTATCTCCAACCTCAAGACCCGGCATCAGTATTATTGTTTCACGAAGAGAAGATTCCAGTCTGTTTGTTCTGGAAAGAATTCTGTGAGGACCTGTTGATATTGAAGCTGCGGCGTTTCCTCTGCCGCCCCGCCAGTGTCCAACATCCGCCTGGATTATTTCCACTTCTTCCATGCCGGTTCGGAATGCAACACTCATGGTGGAAAAACGCTGAACTCCCCTCCCGGTCAGGGGAATTATCACTGCCTCTGTCTGCTCTGTGATTGATCCGTCTTCTTCAAATGTAACGGTAACCCTGTGAAGCAGATGCACAGCGTCAGGTGATCCCTGCAGCAGAAACAGTATCAGAACTGCTGTGAACACCAGAGCCTCAATTTGCTTTCGGATGCCTGGGATGAGCGGGTGGAGGAGAGTAAAGTAAGACTAATATGTCCATCCAGCAGGGCATGTACATCAGTTCCCGACTTTTCTCTCACAGATTGCATCTCATAAGGTCCATATCTATAGGATTCCCCATTTTCTTCAAGAGTGAAGGGTATTTCCGAGGCGAAGCTTCCAATAGTTGTCATTCTGTAACCGCTGTGGGCTTTAGCGGGGACATTCACATTAAGCAGCATTCCCGGCTCAATCATTTTGTACAACCCCTGGTCAACAACTTTTCTAATTACACTTGAGGAAAGCCCGAAATCCGGTGAGGAACTGTGTTCCTGACTAATAGCGATAGCGGGTATGCGCCAGAATGCCGCTTCGGTCGCTGCAGCCACAGTTCCAGAGTACCAGGTGTTGTTGGCTACATTTGCCCCGGGGTTAATCCCGGAAATCACAAGATCGGGCGGATCACCAGTAACAAGTTCACTGAGAGCAAGTTTCACGCAATCCACAGGGGTTCCTTCAACAGAGTATCTCTCAGGGCCATGTTTTCTTAAAATAAGTGGAGAATACAAATTGAGTGACATACTGGCCCCGCTGTGGTGGTGAAATGGAGCTACAGTAAATGTTTCATGGTGAGACAAAACATTTTCAAGAGCTTTCAGGCCGGGTTCATCGAACCCGTCGTCGTTCACCAGAAGTATTTTCATAGCTCAAAGCGATCGGGAAAGTGAGAAGCGGTGTGTTGTTCCAAGAGAGAAATTGCCGGGAACAAACGCGTAGTCAAGAGTCCAGCTTTTTGCAGAGAGACCGACGCCGGCAGTAAGATCTCCACTGTCGTCATTGATTTTCCAGCCGCCTCGGAGAAATGCCCATTGCACCGGGTTGAATTCAATGCCGAAACCCGCATTTGTTTGGTTATCAAGAGGACGCATAACCTGACCTGAAACAGAAAGCATGCCAAAAGGAGCATTCCCGTTCCACTTAGAGGCAAAAACCCATGTACGGGGAAATCTGAAGTCCTTGTCATCCATGGTAACTGATGGTCCTGAATGAAGGTAAGCTGCGGTTAACACAAGTGAGGAATTGGGATGATAGTTGAAACCTACATCAATGGCCCAGCCATTTGAAGATTCCAGCCAGATTTTTTCGTGTATTATCTTGAAGCCCACGCCAGCGTCAAAACGCCCAAGCCTCGCGGCAACTGCCGCATTCGCGGAAAAATCACTGGCATTGAATGTATCAACCGGGTTGGAAGATGGAGTTTCTCTGTACTCTATTCCTGTAGTTGATACTGATCTCAGGGCAACTGATCCGGAAAAGACGCTGCCTAGCCCGGAGACCGCTGCCAGATAATTCTGAGAAGTTGTTCCGTACCACTGGTTATGACCGGCGGAAACGGAAGCTTCCCGGCCCGCGAGAAGAGCAGGATTGGAAAAAATTGAAAGTTCACCGCCATTAACGGCTCCTGTACCACCGAGAGCAGCAACACGGGCACCTACATCCATTTTCAGGAATGGAAAAAGACCCAGCCCGGCATCTCTGTAAACACCCGCTGCGGAAATTCCGGCGAGTATCATAACTGTCAGTAATGCTTTTTTCATACAAACCCCTATACACGAGACAAGGCTTAATGTTCCTCGATGATAATTATATTACCAGTGCCCACGAAAGGACAAAGATAATGAAAACCCTGGCCATCCGTGATTCTCTTCAACCCGGTTATGTAAATATGGCTGTTGATCTCTGCTCAATAAAACTTGTACAGAGTGAAAATGCTCAAGCCATATTCCGCACATATATGTGGGAACCCCACTGTCTTTCCATCGGACGCTTTCAGAAACCCGAAAGGGAAGCGGATGTACAAAGACTTCTTGAAGACGGTTACCATATAGTAAGAAGACCCACAGGCGGCAGGGCTGTTTGGCACGGACACGAACTTACCTATTCACTGGTTGCACGGGAAGATCACCCTCTCGTGAGAGGTTCCATAGCGGAAAGTCTTGAGAAAGTAGCCGGAATTCTTACTGCCGGTTTAAAAAAATCCGGTGTTCCCGCTGTTTTAAACACCGGTAACAGAGAGCTTTCAACAGCAGGCAGAGAATTCAACCCGTGCTTCACCTCCCACGGCAGATGGGAAATTATGACAACGGATGGCAGAAAGCTTGTGGGCAGCGCCCAGGCCAGAAGCCGCGGGGTCTTTATTGAACACGGCTCAATCATTTTTACAAACCAGCAGACAAAGGCCATAGATTATCTTCCCGACGCGGCTTCCGGTACTCTGAAAGCAGAGATGCGGGAGTTGCTCACCAGAGGGGTTGGAACAGTCCTCGAATACAATCCGGACATTACACCGGAAATCCTCGCGGAGAACCTCCACGAGCAGTTCGCCATACACTGCGGTATAACTCCTGCTCCATTTCTTTCCGGCAACCTTCCCCATCTAAAGGAAACTATTAATGAAAGGCGACTGAACATTGAAAATCGATAAGAAACCTGCCTGGTTGAAAATGCCCACCATGGGTAACCAGTCCGCGGGTGAGGTTCGGAAGATACTGTCAGCCATGAATCTGAATACCGTTTGTGATGAAGCCAGATGCCCAAATAGAGGATATTGTTACGAAAGAGGTACAGCAACTATTCTTATTCTTGGTTCCGTGTGTACGCGAAATTGCGCGTACTGCGCAATAGAAAAAAACACTGCGTCTCCCCCTCCTCCGGATCCCGATGAGCCGGAAAGAGTTGCGGAAGCCTCCGCTGCAATGAATCTTAAATATGTTGTGCTTACATCCGTTACCAGAGATGATCTGAACGATGGAGGGGCTGAACACTTCTCAAAAACAGTAACTGCGCTGAAGAATAAAATAGCAGGAGTAAAGGTTGAGGTTCTAACGCCTGATTTCAACGGCAGTGAAACAGCACTGAGAACAATCGCGGAATGCTACCCGGATGTATTCAACCACAATCTCGAAACAGTCAGAAGGCTTTTTACAACTCTTCGCCCCGTAGCATCCTATGATCAGTCGCTGTCTGTCCTTAAAAGATTTTCACAGATAGCACCTGACACACC
>JAUVJW010000071.1 GCA_030596465.1 Candidatus Fermentibacteraceae bacterium
GTTTCCGCTGGAAGAGGGACAGCAACCACAGATTCTCTCGTGAGCCAGTGGCAGATTAACTTTCCCGTACTTGCAGACCCGGACAGTCTGGCCATGGATGTTTTTGGAATCAGAGCACTGCCCGGAGTTCTGGTGATAGACACGACCGCCAGGGTTGCCGCCCGTTACTATGAAGATTGGCAGAATATCGCCCTGGAAGCAGTTATACAGGATCTTATTGATCAAGGTATTGCCACCCATTCGTTGGCAAATGAAAAATACATACCGAAACTATAAAGATTAAGTCAAAAACAGGAGGAAAAGATGATACAGCCACACGGAGGAAAACTTGTTAATAAAATAATATCAGAAGACCGGATTCCCAAAAATGTTACAGTTCTGACCTTGAACGAACGGGAAAAAAACGATCTTGAAATGATAGGTTGTGGTGCCATGAGCCCTCTTGAGGGGTTTATGACAGGTTCCGACTACAATTCTGTTGTCGAAAAGATGCGTCTTGAAAACGGTATAGTCTGGACCCTTCCGGTTGTTTTTTCATTGAAAGAGGACGATCCCCAGGTTGCGGTTGGCGATACAGTTGTACTGAGGTACCAGGATGAAATTCGCGGTATGATGGAAGTGGAAGACATTTTTAAAGCGGATCTTATGCATGAGGCAAGAGAGACCCTTCTTACTGATGACGAACACCATCCCGGTGTTCAGTATTTAAAGGAACTCTCAGGCAGTTACATCGGCGGCAAAATCAACGCACTTGATCTACGAGATGAAGAACCATTCAGAGATCACAGGTTGATACCCGAAGAAACAAGAATTCTCTTCAATAAAAAGGGATGGAAGAGCATTGTTGCGTTTCAAACAAGAAACCCGATTCACAGAGCCCACGAATATCTTCAGAAGGTTTCACTTGAAATGGTCGATGGTCTGCTTATTCATCCCCTGGTTGGAGCGACAAAGGCTGACGATATCCCTGCGGATGTAAGAATGAAATGTTATGAGACCATTCTTGAAAAATACTACCCTTCAGATAGAACCGCACTCAGCGTTTTCCCGGCGGCCATGCGATACGCTGGTCCTCGCGAGGCTGTTTTTCACGCTATTCTCAGAAAGAACTACGGATGCACTCACTTTATAGTTGGAAGAGATCATGCGGGAGTGGGTGATTATTACGGTACATACGATGCCCAGGTAATATTCGATAATTTTACACCTGAGGAGATAGACATTATTCCTCTGAAGTTTGAGCATGCGTTCTACTGCAATGCCTGTGATGGTATGGCCACAGCAAGAACCTGTCCTCATACCGGTGCTGACAGAGTTTTTCTTTCCGGTAAAAAAGTAAGAGCTATGCTGAATGACGGAATACTTCCTCCTCCTGAGTTTACCCGTCCTGAGATTGCTCAAATTCTTATGGATGCTGTAGCGAAGTAATCTGAAAAAACAGCAAACTGCTCTGTAAGACTGAACATTCACTTTTCAGGTGATTCTGTCTTTATGTAAACTTATTGTCCCCAAAGAGTTTGTTGAGATTATTGAGTTTCTTCACTGTTTCAGAGTTAAGGACCGTATTGCGATAGTGGTTGTTTTCTATTTTCGATAGATGTGTGTGAAGCATGCTCTGTGCCTTAACAAGGGTATTTCTGCTTTCATTCAGTTTGTTTTGTTCATACAGGCATTCAGCCAGTAAACCGAACAGATGCAGATCTTCAAGGGATGGTTCATTACCTGTAAACGAAATTGCATTGCGCAGACTTGCCTCCGCCTGGTCCAGGGCGCTGGTTCTTTCCAGTGTGGTGTTCATCATGCGTTCGGTACCTCTGTTTCCCCGCAGTATTTTAATTGTTCTGTTGTCCAGGGTTTTTATTACTTCATCGGTTTCAAGCTGGCTGAGAAAACTGTCGGCCTGCTGGAAATCTCCGTTTCTTAGAAGCATCCCAACGAAATTCACTCTTGCGTTTATTGCCATCGGGGCAAGACCGAGTTCATCTGCCAGTTCAATGGTTTTCCTGAATCGGCTTTCTGCGGCGGGATAGTTATTTTCATTTGTGTCCAGAATGCCCAGATACATATTTGCCCATACTCCAAACCTTTTTGTACCGGTTGCTTCCACAAGACGAAGGCATTTTTCGAAATAGTCTCTGGAAAGACCATATTCCATTGCGTTGTTGTAAGCTTGCCCGAGGTTAATGTATGCCCCCATTATGGCATGGGTATCACCCGTCTGCATAAGAACTTTGAGAGCATCGTTGAGAATGTCAATTCTGTCATTATACCTGCAGGTGGCGAAGAGAGACACCGCTGTATTCAGCAGAGCCCTTGCTTCTCCTATTTTGTCTGAGAGGTCCCGGTAGATCGCAACTGCCTTCATGCATTCCTCTGTATTGCTGACCGGCGAGATTGTGTTTAGCGTTATGGTACTGTGCCTCATGTGGTAAGTTGCGAGCAACTGCCTTTTTACACGATCATCTTTAATTGTTTGAATGTTGTTCAGTACATTTTCCAGAAGCTTCAGCCCTTTCTCCTTTGAGCCTGAAAGGTACTGTATGAAAGCGATCTGAAGGTTTGCAAATATTCTGTTCTTTCCAGGAGGGAGAAGATCAATGGCTGCTTCGAAAAGGTTGTTGGCTGTACTGTAGTTGCCCATGTTGTAATTCAGTTGTGCCTCATGCAGGCGGAGCAGCCCGATCTGATTTTTCTCCGTTGTGTATTTTGCGGCATTTTCAAGTGTTCTGGCGGCTTTCTCATGATTGGCAAAGAGAATATAGAGCTTTCCCAGTTCCAGTCTTGCGTGAAAAGCTTCTTCAGGGTTTTCATCTTCGCTGCCGGTGAAGGACATGTATTGCTCAAGCCAGCGAAGAGCCTCCCGTTTTGCATCTCTTTGGTTTGCCTGGGCTTCAGCCAGAAGCGCGAAGTGTCTGGCTTTGGTTGAGTTCATGCTGTCACAGTAGTGGTGAGCTATCAAAGGAGTGATATCTGAGCTGCCGCTGTCGCGGATGTTTTCGTAGTAGAGCCCGAATCTTGATTGAAGCGCTTTTCTGGTACCCAGGGTGAGTTCATGATAAAGGAAGCTGCGCATGGTTTCATGGATAAATCTGTATTCTGGTACATTTGATACTGAAAGGCTTTCCTGTATCAACCCTCTTTTCAGTGGCTCTTTCAGAGCCGCCGCCATATCGAGTTCTTCTTTTTGCAGCACTGCACAAATGGGGCCCAGAGAGAAGGTTCCACCGGGCATTAATGATCCGACGCAGAGAACCTCTTTTGCGAAGCCGTCAATTTTTTCAAGCCGTGCTGCCATCAACTGAGACACTGTTTCCGGAAGTGGTAAGTCACTGGTTATCTGATATGTCCAGCCACCACCGGCTATTGGTTGTATTGCGCCATTGCAGTGTAACGAGATCAGAAGCTCTTTAAGGTAAAGAGGATTGCCGCTGCTTTGTGTGACCAGTTTCTGAAGAACATCCTGCGGAATCTTCGGGTCGCGAAGAGCGAACATAACCATGTGTCTGGTGTACTCCTCATCCAGTATGTCCAGCTTAACTGATGTGAACTGAACCAGACTTGCGAGAATCCTGATTTTCTTCTGAATTTCCGGAAAGTTTCCCAGAGGTCTGCTGATGGAAAGAAAAAGCATTGGAATATCTGTTGTTGCTCTGACCAGGTACGCAAGCAGATCAAGGTTATGCTCAGAAATCCAGTGCAGATTATCTACCGTGAAAACCACAGGCTGCCTTGTCGCTATCCATCTCAGTATGAGTGATATCTCAGAGTACATCCTGAATCTAACCACACCATCTTTATCGGTTACCGGAGATGGCGACTGTTTCAAATTTAGTTCAGGAAACAACTCGGCGGTCTGCGGCAGAACCTCCGGGAGCTTTTTTTTCAGGTTTTTGATATCCTCTGATGCGAGGGTCAGGAGGTGATGTGCCATGGGGATTGTAATCTGGCGGTACGGTCTTTCTGTACCCAGTTCATCGCATCTTGTTTTCAGAAAGAGACAATTTTTAAAACTTGAGTAATGTTCCAGCTCTTCTGCCCGTCGACTCTTGCCAATTCCCGGTTCACCGGAAATGAGAACAAAATTCCCTTTTCCGGTAATTGTTTCATCAAGAATACCTCTTAGAGTGGAAAGCTCGTGCTGTCTGCCCACGAAATGCTCGAAAGAAATTTCTCTCTTTGTGTCTTCCGGCTTGTTGTTCTTGTGGAAAGAAACTCTGCCGCGCCCTCCCTTTTTAGCTTCATAGAGAGCATTATCTGCCCGCTCGAATATTTCCACAAGATGAATATCTTCCGGTTTGTTCTCTGCGACTCCGATTGAAAGGCCCACTTCCATTCCGGCGGAGAAGACCTCCCGAGTCAGTCCCTGTAATATTCTCTCTGCCTGATTTACAGCCTCCAGTTGTCCGGTGTGGGGCATTACAATTACAAATTCATCTCCGCCATAGCGGAGGGGTGTATCCGTACTTCGACAATTACGAGCAAGGATGTTAGCTACACGGCGGAGAACCCTGTCTCCAGCGAGATGGCCATAGACATCGTTAACGAGCTTAAAATGATCAATGTCAATGATCATAAGAGACCAGACATCTTTACCGGCAACAGCTGAGAATTTCAAATCGAGTTCTTCCAGGATACCGCGGGTGTGCAGACCCGTGAGGTCGTCCGGTTTGTTTCTTAAATTCATTCAGATTCCAGGGGTTCAAGGCGCTTGCTCAATTTGCTCAATTTTTTTGCGGTGCTTGAATCAAGTATTTTCTGACGGTACTGCTTACTGTCTATCCCTGAAATAAGTTTTCTGAACATGTTTTGCGCTCTGGAAAGAGTCTGACCGGCTTCTTTCAGCTTGTTCTGTTCATGAAGACACTCAGAAAGTGTGCCCAGGAGGTCTATGGTTCTAAGGGATGGTTTCTCCCCTGTATCAGTTGTCGCGTTGCGCAGATTTGTTTCCGCCTGTTTGAGGGCAACGGGTCTTTCAATTGCAGTGTTCAGCAGACGCTCAGTACCTCTGTATCCCTGAAGGGTTTTAATTGTTGCGCTATCCATGGTCTTGATTAGTTCATCGGTTTCCAGCCAGGTGAGTTGAATGTTGGCTTGTTCAAAATCCTTTTTGTTTATCAACAGTGTGGCCAGGTTCATTCTTGCGTTCAATGCCATGGGGGCAAGACCCAGTTCATCAGCGGATTCAATGGCTTTCCTGTATTTGATTTCGGCAGATGAGAAGTCTTTATCATTTGTGTCCAGAATCGCAAGGTAGCTGTTTGCCCATACTCCGAACTTTTTTGTGCCTGTTGCTTCCACCAGACAAAGGCAACGCTGGAAGTAGTCTCTTGCAGGATCATATTCCATTGCGTTGTAGCAGGCCTGACCGAGATTTACATAAGTGCCCATGACAGCGTAAGTATCGCCTGTTTGTGTAAGAACTTTCAGAGCATCATTAAGTATGTCAATCCGGGCTTCGTATTTACCGGTTGCCTGAAGGGATACCGCTGTGTTCAGCAAAGCTTTTGCCTCACCGATCTTGTCCCTGAGCTGCCGGTAGATTGTAACAGCTTTCAAACATTCCCTGGTGCTGTCAAGTCGTGTAAGAGTTTTTAGAGCAATTGTTCCATACCTCATGCAGTAAGTTGCCAGCAATTGCTTTTTTTCACGCTTATCTGCGATTGACTGAATGCTTCCCAGGGTATTTCTCAAAAGTTCAAGACCCCTGGCCTCTGATACGGAAAGAAACTGTATGAAGGCAATCTGCATGGCTGCCAGTATTCTGTCTTTTCCTGGCGGGAGGAACTCAATTGCCGCCAGATAAAGGTCATTTGCCGTGCTGTACTCGCCCATGTTGAAGTGCAGATGCGCTTCCTGAAAACGGAGAAGCCCTATCTGACTTTTATCGGTAGCGAATCTTGCTGCTTCTTTCAGAATATTCGCGGCTTTCTTCCGGCTGGCGAAGTGGGTGTACAGTTTGCCCAGTTCTATTCTGGCATGGAAGGCGTTCTGGTTGGTTTCTATTGTATCATCGGTAAGGGATATGTACTGCTCTAACCAGCGAAGAGCATCCCGTTTTGCATCTCTTTCATTTGCATGTTTCCATGCCAGGAGTGCAAAGTGCATAGCCCTGGCCGAGTTCAGGCTGTCGCAGTAGTGATGGGCCAGAAGCGGGAGAATACCGGTGTTTCCTTTGTTGTAGATACCTTCATAATAAAGTCCAAAACGCGATTGAAGAGCTTTGCGGGTTTCCTGTGAGATCTCCTGAAGGAGATAGCCGCGCAAAGTGTTATGGATGAATTGGTATTCAAGAGTGTTGGATTGCGAAGATTTTTCATGTATCAGTTTTAATCGCAGAGGCTTTTCCAGAGCTTTTGCAATATCAAACTCATTCCGGTGAAGAACCTCACTGATCGGGCCCGGTGAAAAAGATCCTCCAGGCATCAGAGATCCGGTGCAGAGGATTTCTCTCGTGAAGTTTTCAAGTTCTTCAAGTCGTGCGGACATCAATTGAGAAAGTGTTTCCGGCAGTAAGAGTTCGTCGGATATTTTGTATGTCCAGCCGGTCTCGTTTCTTAACTCAATTGCATTGTTGTTGCGTAAAAAGAGCAGAAGTTCTTTCAGGTGCAGTGGATTGCCGTTGCTCTGTTTAGCCAGTCGCTGAAGAACATCCTGGGGGATTTTTGGATCACGAAGTGCGAACATGAGCATATGCTTTGTGTACTCTTCATCCAGTTCTTCAAGCTTTATTGAGGTGAACCGGACAAGGCAGGAAAGAATCCGAAGTTTCTTCCGGATTTTAGGAAAGTCCTCCTGTGGCGTTCTCATTGTTGAGAGAAAAAGTATTGGAGCATCCATATTTGCTCTGACAAGGTATGCAAGGAGATCAAAATCGTTTGCTGATATCCATTGCAGATTTTTCACCGCGAAAACCACCGGATGTATGGATGCTATCCACCCCAGTATAGAAGAAATTTCTGAATATATCCCGAATTTCACAACCCCTTCCTCGTCAGTGGACGGTGCTTTTGACAGCTTGAGATTCAAGGTAGGGAACAATTCAGCCGTTTGCGGCAGAATACTCGGAAGTGTTTTAGAAAGATTTCTTAGATCATTTTTAGAGAAGCTGGTAAGCAGTTGTGACATAGGCTCGGTCAGCCGCCGGTATGGTTTTTCTGTGCCCAGTTCATCACATTCTGTCTCAAGAAAGAGACAATCTTTGAAACTGGAGTAGTGTTCCAGTTCTTTCGCCAGTCTATTTTTGCCTATTCCGGGTTCTCCGGAAATCAGGGTGAATTGTCCTTTTCCGGTTACTGTTTCGTTCAGGATGTTTCGCAGCGTTGAAAGCTCCTGCTCTCTGCCCACGAAATGCTCGAAAGAGATTTTTCCTCTGGTGTTTTCTGTTTTACTGTTTCTGTAAAAAGATACTCTGCCCCGTCCGCCCTTTTTCGCTTCGTAGAGGGCCTTGTCGGCCCGGACAAGTGTTTGGGAGAGATTGGTATCTTCCGGCCTGCTTTCTGCAACTCCAATAGAGAGACCGATCTCCATTCCCTCAGAGAAGACCTCCTTTGTCAGCCCCTGGAGTATTCTCTCCGCTTGATTCACGGCCTTAAGTTGTTCGGTAACCGGCATTACGATTACAAATTCATCTCCTTCATAGCGCAGGAGTATATCTGTTCCCCGGCAGTTACGGGCAAGAATACTGGCGATACGCCGGATGACCATGTCGCCCTGGAGATGTCCGAAGACATCGTTAACTAACTTGAAATGATCAATATCGATGATCATCAGAGACCAGATACTTTTTTGGCCAGGAGTTAAAAATTGAAGGTTGAGTTTCTCAAGAATGCCCCGTGTGTGAAGGCCTGTCAGGCTGTCCGGTTCATTGTTGAAAGTCATTTATTCTCCTCCGGAAATCAGGGAACCGATCGTTGTGGGGAGGGAATAACAATGAGTATATGTCTTTCAAGGTTTTTCCTTCCCAAAAGATATTTAAGAAGATATATCTGTTCCCTCGGATATGCAATACAACTACATTGCTGTTACGACCGGAAAGCCATGGATTGTCCCTTGCCTTGAGTGGTATGTGGAACAATAATATTTCCAACAAACAAAGGGATACTGTTTTGATTGGCTTTCCAGGAGCGTGATTTTAAGGGAGGAAACCATGGGTTCATTTCCAACAGA
>JAUVJW010000164.1 GCA_030596465.1 Candidatus Fermentibacteraceae bacterium
GGAGGAGTTACATAAACAAGCAGAGAGTTGTAAAAAACATTGGCGCCGGCAAAACCTATCTGACCGAGAATAACGATTGCCAGAGTGAATTCTACCAGTCCGGGTCCGCTGAAAAAGAGGAGAGCGGAAGAAATAATGCCCACTATGGTCATAATACCGAGGAAGAGTTTTCTTTTTCCACCGGCGTCAGCAACCGCTCCGAAAACAGGAGCTCCAATTGCGACAAGAAAAGCGGCAAGGGACATTGCATATCCCCAGAGAGATTGAGAGTTGCTTGTAAAATCAAAACCCGCGAGTTCGATTGTTACCTGGCCGGAGCCTGCTACAACCCCCACAAAGAAAGCCGGAAGCACCGCCGCTATGATGGTTGTTACGAAAGAGGAGTTAGCCCAGTCATAAAGGCACCATGCTTTTTCCGCCGGGGTATATTTTGATTTCACAAAATCTCCATTTCAAATGTTTACGAAACATAATTGATAGAGTATGCTTTGGCACTTCCTTCCAGCCTCGGACTCTGGTATTATTCGTGGTTCTCTATGAGAATAGGTATTGAGCAGTAACACCAATTTTCGGACAGACTCTTGGTAAATAAACAGAAACAAATGAGGGGTGAAAAAATGTCTCTGTTGGATGATCTTAGCGGTTTGCTCTCCAGAAAGGGTTCGTCAGTAAGAAACAATATTTCCAGAGAGGATATGATTAATACCTCTGTGGATCGTCGGGAAGCACTTGTAATGAAATGCGGGGCACTTGCCAGTTGGACCCCGACGGAATCCACGGGGAGAAGCCCGAAGGATACAGTAATTGTTAAACGTATATCCAGTGAAAGAACCATAGACTGGACCAGCCCCAACAACCTGCCTGTTCATGAAGAGACCTTTGATATGGTATGGGCGGAAATTCTTCAGGTTTTTGAGGAAGCCGACGAACTGTTTGTTACAGACCGTTTGATTGGTGCTGATCCCAGGTATGCTCTTCCTGTAAGGGTTGTTACGGACAAAGCTCTTACTGCTTTGTTTACCGATAATATGTTTCGCCCCTGGTCCGAAGAAGCTGCGGAAATGTCGATTTTCAGGGACAGGGGTTTTACTCTTGTGGCATCGCCGGACAAAAAGATTGATTACACGAAATACAAAGATAGACTCCGGGAGAATCCTGATCTGAGGCATACATCCGATATGATGGTCGGTATGGACATGGACAGGAATCTTGGTATCGTTTTTGGTAGTGCTTACGGAGGCAGTATTAAAAAGCTGATGTTCACAGTTATGAACTATCTGCTTCCCGGCAAGGGTATTTTACCGATCCATTGCAGTGCGAACGAAAGCGAGAATGGAGACTGCGCTCTTCTGCTGGGGCTTTCCGGTACAGGAAAAACAACATTAAGTGCTGATCCTTCACGGGCATTACTTGGTGATGACGAGCATGGATGGAGCGATCATGGAGTAGCCAATTTCGAGAATGGCTGCTATGCTAAACTTATAGATCTCAGCGCAAAAAAAGAACCGGAAATATTCTCAGCATGCTTTCACAGCGATGATTACCTGAATCACGGTGCCATTATAGAGAATGTAATGGTGTACCCTGATGGAGAATTTGATCTTTTTGACGAGCGCTACACTCCAAACAGCAGGGGCTCCTATCCTTTAAGATACTTGACCAATATTAAAGAATCATCGGTATCCGGACATCCCGGAACCATTCTTTTTCTCACAGCAGATGCTAACAGCGTTATTCCACCTGTGTCAAAGCTTACAAAAGAGCAGGCAATGCTTTGGTTTCTCATGGGTTACACCAGCAAACTGGCAGGAACTGAAACCGGCATAAAAGAGCCGGTAAGTACTTTCTCAAGGTTCTTTGGCCAGCCCTTTATGCCACGGGTTCCAGAAGCTTACGCCGATCTTCTCGGTGAGAAAATGGATATGCATGGTACCCAGGTTTACCTTATTAATACAGGATGGACCGGGGGCCCTTATGGAACAGGGCACAGAATAGATCTTCCATTAACCAGGAAAATGGTGGAGGCGTGTCTTTCCGGCAAAATAGAGCTGTCTGAAATGGAGAGAGATCCGTATTTTAAGGTAATGGTTCCAACCTCATGTCCTGGAATAGAAAACAGTTCCATGCTGGATCCGGGCAATACATGGGAAAACAGAGCAGACTACGAAGCAAGGGCCCGGAAACTTGCCGGTGAATTTGCGGCATATTTTCAGAAGGCCTATGGAAGCCAGAACATCAGTGATGAAATCGCCGCTGAGTGCCCCGGCAGGTAACGACGGGAGTACAGCATACACAAACGCCCCCGGTTCGCAGCCGGGGGCTTTTGTGTGTGATGTCGGCTATCTGATATAGCCCAGATCTCTCAGTGTACTGTTGATCTCATCTGTCAGTTCACCAGTGGGAGATGGATTCCCCAGACGGGGAGTTGCCCAGTAGAACAGGGCTTTCTCAGTCATTGCGGAATCTGCCGCGAAAGGAGTTTTCTCTTCCGGATCCTCATCCAGATCAAACTGAATGAATTGGTCTGTTCCCATATATGCTATTACCTTCTTTGAGCCTTCGGTAACTGCGCATGACTGGAAGTCGGTAAGCGGCATAAGCGCAAGGAAGAATCTGTCCGGCGAAACTCCTCCGGAAGGGATCGATCTAAGCTGATCGGGAGCGCGGGAGAGTATGTCCAGGCCTTCAACGCTTTCAGGTACTTCAACTCCCAGATACGAGAGTGTCGTCGGCATTATATCGTACAGTGCTGCAGGGATATCAGAGATGCTTCCCTGAGAGATACCCGGGCCTGAAATGATAAGGGGCACATGTATCTGCTCCTGGTATAAGGCATGTCCGTGGCCTATTCCGCCATGTTCAAGAAATTCTTCACCGTGGTCGGATGTAATAATAATGAGCGTGCTGTCCGCAATTTCTCTCAGTCTGATCTCGCTGAACAGACGGCCCAGTTCATTGTCGACATATAGTATTTCACTGTCGTACATATCAACAAGATGCCGACAATCCTCAATGTTGAGGATTTCTCCGTCTTCAGTGAGATCCCACCTTGAAACTCCATCTACTCCCTCGGAGCAGAAAGCTGTGTCGTATGGAGTCATCGGGGCGTATGGAGCGTGAACATCAAAGAGATGGATTACACAGAAGAAGTTTTCAGTTTGAGCCTGGTTGTCCAGCCAGAAAAGGAAAGCGTCCACAGTGGCTGTCGCCGTTCTTTCCCCGCTGTCGTCACAGTCATACCAGTCAAACCCGTGATTGAATCCGAACTTGTCACTGAGCAGCACAAAGTTGGTGAAACCTGAAGTCTGAAAACCGAAGTTCTGAAGAGCTGCAGGCAGGGATGGCAAGTGCGGATCCAGTTGAAGATCAAACCCATCGACTCCGCCTATATGAGTTGTGCCGTGTGATTTGACAGATAGCCCGGTCCATATTGAAGCATGTGAAGGCAGTGTCCATGGTGCCTGTGATTGAGCGTTCAGCCACAAGGTTCCACAGTCGGCAAGACTGTCAATGGCGGGTGAAGTATTTCTCTCGTAGCTGTAGCATGACAGGTGGTCAGCCCGGAGAGTATCAATGATTATCAGAATTACATTCTTTCCGCTGGAAGGAATGCGACAGTCCGAAGTTTCAGAGGGGCCACCGGCGCATCCGGCAATAACGGTCAGCAGAGTAAAAACTGCGATAAGTTTGACAGACATATTTTCTCCATTGTCGTGTTGTTCTGGCGATTAACCGGATTGGTTTCCAAAAAGAACGAAATAGTTTACGATTACGGGCAAGATCATCCATCCGAAGAAGAGTATTTTTTCAGTGCGAGAAAGATTTCCCTTTACCGCAGATAGTGCGCCAATGGCTCCCAGCAGCATTAGAAACGGTTGATAGGGAACCCTGAATCTATGGTCAAAATAGAAAATAAAGTGAACGACAAGCATTGAGGCCAGGCAGGATAAAACAATCAGTGCATTATCCGGTGATGTTTTCCAGAGTCTGTACACTCCAAGAAGAAGAAAAGGCATAATCAGAGTGAGAATAATATTCATTCTTCCGGTCATTTCCGTATAGGTCAGTGTGTAGAACAAGTTAGCAATTGAGTGTCTCAGAGTTTTTAAGGGGTTTGCACGAATGTGCTCAATAGCCATGGCATTAAGTTCCCTATTGGCATTCACCTCATCCAGTTCTGCAATTCTGTCAACAACAGATTGTTCGAATGAGTACGCCTGATAACGAGGTTCCATGTTGAAAATAGGAATCATACGAGCAGGATCACCACCAGATACTGAAAAGTACTCTCTGGGATTAACTTCTCTGTTGACTTCTGCAAATTCTTCCGGGATCACAGTGGTCTCGTCGGAACGATCTGAATCATTGTGGCCGAAAAGCCAGAATGTAATACCGCCAGAAGTGGCAAATTCAGGCGAACCCATTACTATCTGGTTTCTGATCAGCCACGGAGCCACCGTGAGGAGGCAGCCTGCAGTCAGAGCGAGAGCAACGGCCAGCCTTGTTCGGAATATGAACTTCTTCTGAAGCAGCAGAATACCTGCAAGAAGAATTCCCCAACCTATAGCAACGGGTCTACATAAAGCTGCCAGCCCAAATAGAATTCCTGTGGAAAAGAAAACAGCAATTCTTTTACCGCTGATAATTTTTATACCGATTAAAGCAATAAGACACATCAGGAAAGAAAAAGCAGTTTCTGTAAGCATCATTCGCGAGTACGATATCAGTTCAGAGTTAAAAGCCACCAGAATGCCGGTAAGAAGAGCTACAGATCGTCCTCCTGCTTTGTAGCCAATCCAGGCCATAATAGGCGCGATAAGCGCACCCAGGAAAGACTGAAAAAGAAGAAATGGTGTATAGCGTTCTCCGAAAGCACGAAAAAACAGAGAGAGAACCAGTGGAATCAGTGGATACCTGTATGCCGTTGGATGCCCGGGTTCATTGGCAAAGCCGTGTCCCTGAGCAAGATTTCGTGCAATCAGAACATCGTGTGCCACATCCCAGTGAGCGGA
>JAUVJW010000063.1 GCA_030596465.1 Candidatus Fermentibacteraceae bacterium
CAAGCTGTCCGCAATCATTTCAAACACTCCAGATTCCCCTGAATCATCTGTGCTGGATGCAGTATCTGCCAGAATTGGCTGGATAATGTCTTCCACTGAATCGGAAGAAAAAAGATCTGTCTTTCCCTCAATATCTGAGTTCCGTAAAAAGGGGTTGGCGAAGACAAGAAATCCAATCAAACCAAGAAATGCCACAGTGTAAAACCAGGATTTCCACGGAATGGAGTTTCCCTCACTATTTTTTACCCCTGATACTGCAGCTAGTGCCCCGCCTTGTCGTCGGTACGCGAGCTTCATTTCTCTGGACAAGGAGGAAAGCCAGCCCCCAAGGGTTTTCTTTATTCCCTTTTGGTGAACCATTGTCGTACGGTTTTCAAGTTGAGTCCATCCGCCCGCCGTGAATATGACATAAGTCGTATCATTCTTGATGCGGGCATGGCCGCAAACAGGCTTGCCGACTGCGGGGCTTCCAAGCCACCATGTTAACTCTCTTACTTTCTTGTGGTAATCCAAATGATCCGGCGACATGCGCATTTCATTAGCGGCGGACTGATCATGAACTATACACTCAACTCCATCTGAGTCAATCTTATAAATTCTGCAATTACCTGCCACTGCGTACCATATATGGGTTCCGCTGAATGCAATTGCCGCCGCGCTGCAACCGGAGTGTTGTCTGTCACGGATGATATCAGAAGCTTCCAGTAAAGAATCCATCAAGGCATCCTCAACTCCGAAGGCTACACCCTCCGCGAAAACATCTCTTACTGTTTCAACAGTTATTAATGCTGAAGAATCATCTTCCGAATTCCGGTTCTCAGCTACAACGGTCACCCCGGCGTAAGGGTAATCCCCTTTGAAGCCATCGGCGGCCATACCACGCTGGATACGACTGCGGCCATTCTGAAGTTGCCATGCTACACTGCAATCAGCACCTAACTGATTACCTGATTGGCGTTTCATCTATTACACCGTTTCATAAGAGTTGTGGTGGAGATGAGCGGGATCGAACCGCTGGCCTCTGCCTTGCGAAGGCAGCGCTCTCCCAACTGAGCTACATCCCCACAGAGCCCTGATAATAGAACATTCTGCACTCTTTGTGCAAACCTCAGCCGGTAATTATTACCATACCTTTACCGGATACAGAGAGGAAATCCGATTCTTCCTCGGTAAAGGAAACCTCAGGATCTGCCACAACGACGCTTCCATTGCGAACTCTCAAACCTGGTGTTACCATTACCTTCTTAAGTCTACCGGTAACGAACATGAGAATATTGCTATCATTTCCATTTCCATTTCCATTCAGTCTGCACAAAGATGGAACAGAACCGATACCGCAGGACTTGTGAATAACCTGAACTGGCCTTGCTGCCACCCTGTCAATCCGAACGGTCATTCCCTCTTTGTATCTGACAGTGACAGGGGTAAGATTCCCCTGTCCCATCCACACCAGACCATTACCACTAAGAACTTCTCCGTTCAGTGAAACAGAACCGTCCATAGCTGCAACGAGACCTCTAATTACTCTGACCTCACCGTTTTCCAACTTCAAAGTACACAGTGAAGTGCCGTCTCCCGGCAGCAGGGTATAGCGAGAAAACTCAGTAGATACAACGGCATCCTTCTCCGTATCTGAGGTTATATCTTCCTCTTCGGCAGAATCTTCAATCACTTCCTCAGACACAATGGGCACAACAACGGTGATTTCGGCCGGGGGTTCCTCATCAGCAACAGTTTCTGCTTCACTGCTTCCAAATACGGCACCAGGGTCTGCATCCTGTGCAACCCCGGGTTGTTCCCCGGTAGAAACAACATCTTCTGAAGACTCGCCGGCGCCAAATACAGAGGCAGGGTCAGATAATGAATCAGAAGACTGCAACCCCTCTTTTGAATCCTCGGACTCACTACCACCGAAGATAGATCCCAAGTCTGTTTTTGTAGATGTATCAGCCGCTTCTTCAGCGGGAGCAACTTCTTCCTCCGGCTCTTCTTCTGCAGGAGGAGGAGTATCTTCAGCGGGAGCAACTTCTTCCTCCGGCTCTTCTTCCACAGGAGGAGGAGTGTCTTCAGCAGGTTCACTGTCGCCAAACATAGCGCTGAGGTCGGTTGCTTCTTCAGCGGGAGCAACCTCTTCCTCCGGCTCTTCTTCTGCAGGAGCAGGAGTATCTTCAGCGGGTTCACTGTCGCCAAACATGGCGCTGAGGTCAACCGCTTCTTCGGCGGGAGCAACTTCTTCCTCCGGCTCTTCTTCTACAGGAGGAGGTGTATCTTCAGCGGGTTCGCTGCCGCTGAATATGGTACTTAAATCGGATGTCTCAGGTGTTAATTTCTCGGATTTACCCTTACTGAATACATCGGAAAGGGGACTCTCTTTCCCGGAGTCATCATCTTGTTCGGAACTTCCAAAGATTGAGGCAAAATCAACCGAGGGTTTTTCTTTCTTTTTTTCTTCCTCGTGGTTCATTCCAATGGAATTGAGAAGATCCTCTACGCCGGGTATGTCTTTCTTTTCTCCCATTCCTATAGTATTCAAAAGCTCATCAATACTTTCGGAAGAGTCTCCCGCAAAAATCCCATTATCCTCATCGGAGTCTGCAAAAATCTGCTGGCCCTCAGCAATGGGGGTTTTTCCTGAGGGAGAAGACTTATTTGATAATTTTTCCAGCCTGGAGAGAGCAACCTTAGCCCCATGGTGATCTGGATTCATATCAAGAACAACCCGGAAATTATCTCTTGCGAGTTCATAATCGGAAGTTTCTTCGAGAACCTGACCGAGTCTGAAGTGGGTGTAAATATTATCCACTTCAAGTGTTGCCAGGGCTTCCAACTGAGACTTTGCCTCTCCCCATAATGTAAGTTGCATACATGCATCCGCAAGAAGACTTCTGGCGCGGGCCCTTGTCCCTATCAGACCTGTTGCCTTCAGAAGCAGTTCTCGAGCCTGTTCTGCCAGACCGCGAGCAAGATAACCCTCGGCATCCCTGCATAGCGCATTATAAGTTTCGCTTGTAAAAGCATCTGCCATAAGAAGCCCCCCGGGTTATAGATTTATATACATCTAAACAATATGATCTTTAAGTTATACGGAAGCAAATTCGAGCGGCGGAAGAACCGGGAAGGAGTGGACCGCCCTGCATTACGGAGCCCGTCACCTTCCAGCTATGGCGGAGAGGGAGGGATTCGAACCCTCGGTAACGCATGACGCCACACACGGTTTCCAACCGTGCTCCTTCGACCAACTCGGACACCTCTCCACGCAGAACCGGGTTCAATTTATAGGAATTTACCCGCTAATTGTCAACATGGTTTTTCTGTCAGGGGTAAACATAAAACAAACAGGTGTTTCTATATAGACGAACCGAAAACCATACCCTCTTGCTTGCATATTTCATGAAACAGGATTATATACCTGCAGAGTTTTTGACAGAAAAACATTATTGAGAAGAGGAGTTATGAAAAACGGTTTTGTCTTTGTGTTGCTCGCGGTTCTTGCCGCAACATCAATGGCAGCTCAAAGAGTTGTTCTTTTTGAAGATTTCACGAACTGTGGATGCGGACCATGCTGGAATGTGGAACCTCAAATTAACGCATTTATCAGTGCAAACATCGAATCGGGGAATCTTTGCGTTGTCAGACCGCACGTGAGCTGGCCTTCGTCAAATGATCCAATTTACCTTGCCAATCCCACTGAGCAGACTGTTCGCAAAGCTCAGTACGGAGTAAATAGTGTACCATACTTCAAGATGGACGGAATTCTAAATGTGAGTGCAGGTAACTTGCAGACTCCCTTCAATCAAAGAGTTGCCATTCCAGCCATTATCGCCATTGATGTCGCCAGAAACGGCGATGCTGTTTCCGGAATAATCACATTCAGAATCATTGCGGAAGAAGATCCCCAGTGGACTGTACCTATGAATCTCTGGCCTATTATCGTTGAAGACAACATTCCCGGAGCTGGTTACTGGTCAAACTCAGTATTTGAACAGGCATTCAGAGACAATCTGCTGGGCTACTATGGAGAAGAACTTGTCTTTGAGGGACCTTATCCTGACACCATCTTCACTGAAGCGGAATACTCTATTCCATCAACATGGGACGTAAATGAACTCCATCTTGCAACCTTCGTTCAGTGTGCTTATCAGGCAAACCAGCACGAAGTTGAAAATTGCAACTGGGTCAAGCTTCTGGACATTGAGATGGGTATTGATGATACGGAATGGAACAGCTCTAACGATCTATTCCTTTCCGTGGGACCAAACCCTTCAAACGGTGCTTTCAGTATAAGTACTGTTCTTCCCGGCAACTCAATTGGAACCGTTGAGGTGTTCAACCTTGCCGGTAGAGTTGTTGCTTCCGGTTCTACTGCTGAGATGCAGAGTGTCAATATTGATGAATCAGGTATCTACCTGGTAAGGCTCTCCACATCTGATGGCATGAGTGTTACCGAGTCTGTAGCGGTTATTCGATAGTTTCTGTTTCTTGCGGGGGCGGGAAACCGCTCCCGTTTTTTTATGTAAGGCTGTCTTTGAATCTGTGAAGGAATCTTGAGACGGGAAGTCCCATTACATTGAAGTAACAGCCTTCCACCTTCTCTATTAGAACACATCCCTGACCCTGGATACCATAGGATCCTGCCTTGTCCATGGGCTCGCCTGTAGCAATGTAAGCCCTGATCTCACTATCCGGCAGATTCCTGAACTTAACCTTTGTGGCCTCCGCAAAAGTAAATGAAAGTCCACGGCTCTGCCACATGAGGGCAACACCACCATAGACTGTGTGCCATCTACCGGAAAGGGAACGGACCATGTCAAAAGCCTGCTCCTTATCTTTTGGTTTACCCAGAAGAACTCCGTCTCTGAATACCATTGTGTCAGCGCCAAGTACCGGATGATCCGGGAACTTAAATGCCACATCGGCTGCTTTGGCCTGCGCCCAGTGAATAACAATGTCCTCGGGCATCCCCTCCATTGTTTTTTCTTCAACTGATGAGGGATAAATGAGATGAGGAACCCCCGCAAAGCTCAGAATCTCTGTTCGCCTTGGAGATTTACTGGCGAGAACCAGCTCTGTATTAACAGGATACCAGTAACTCATTTTTTTTCCTGTAGAAATCTGGTTTGATCCAGCGGAGAATCAATCATAATAGTAACCGGACCATCATTTGTAAGCTCAACATCCATGTGCGCGCCAAATACACCCTCGGCAACCGGGATATTTCTGTCCCTGATCTTCTGAATAAAAAGCCTGTAAAGAATGTTTGCGGTCTCCGGATCAGCAGCCTTTACAAAACTCGGGCGTTTCCCTTTTCGGATATCCGCGTGAAGGGTAAACTGGCTGACCACAAGCAATTGTCCTGAGATATCTTTCACCGATCTGTTCATGTTTCCATTCTCATCGGGAAAAATTCTAAGACCTGTAAGCTTCTCTACCATCCACTCCAGTTCCTTCGGAGTATCCTCTCCCCTGAAACCCGCCAGAACGAGAAGCCCTTTTCCTATTTTTCCTGTAACATTTCCACCCGTTGAAACCTGTGCCCGGGACACACGCTGAACGAGGGCCTTCATCAAACATCTTCTTTAAGGGATGATGGGATACCGGGGAAAATAGCAATAACTGTGCCTGCAATTGAACCAAGTCCAAGAGCTACGCCAAGTTCCTGGCCAATCCTTCCGTATCGGAGAATTGTAAGATTACTTACACGCAGTGCTGCCAACCTTGCAGCACAACCGACTGCAAGAAGCGACACTCCTGTCCATCTCAGGTACATGAGCCCGGAAAAATTGGTAAGCTCCAGAAGAAAGGTATCCAGAGCACTGACCAGCAGAACAGCATACAGTGTGATTCTTGATGAATCCGTTTCTCTGTTACTTTCAAGAACAGACCAGATCATGTAAATACCAACAGTAGCCAGTGTGGCTTGAAAGTCGGGATCCTCCAGTGGAAGAAGCGAGAGGTCAATAAATCCGAAATAGGCCAGACCGGCAACAACAGCCAGTGGCAATAGAATTCTTACTATTCTGTTGTTCAAGTCAGTCCTCCTCCATGCCCCTTATCAGGGCAAGATTAAGCAGTTCAACCGAATTGCCAATTCTAAGCATCCCGATGTACTGACCGGAAGCAACCTGCTCTTCATCTTCATTTAATCCATTCCAGTAGAATGCCTGCCCGGCAATTGGCGCTCTGTAGCAACCCGGTACAACCGACACTCTTTCTTCGTAAAAGATTCTCTCATTCGCGAGAGTGAAGATCGAAAGGGAAACATCTGAAGCTGAAGCCACAACATCAAATCCTCCATAGAAATCCCATGCAGACGGATTGGGATAAACAGAGGATGGTTCAGAAGAACTCAATGGGTCTACATAGATGACTATCTCCAAACCGTCCTCATCCAGATTTCCCACATACGGGATTGGAGATCCCCAACCGGTACTGGTGGCGGAAAAACTTCCAAAACTACCCGGCTCAACAGCAAAGAAACCCTTGTCATTTGTTGTTGTTTGAACAGAGGAACCTGATTCCATTGTTATTAATACGGTACACAGGGAAAGCGGATCACCTGTGTCGCTTCGTCGAACTTCGCCAATGACAGATCTGTGCTTCACTGCCTTAAGGGCATCTATTATACCGTAACCGTATGTGTTGTCGGGGTTGCTGTAACGATCCGAGGATACTCTGAGAGCTTCAAAAACCCTCATCATTCCCCATTCGGGGTGAGCTGAGGCAATACACGAAGCTGCCGAGGCCACCAGAGGAGCAGCAAAACTGGTACCTCCGCCTGTGGAATAACCGGTTCCCCCATAAGTGGCAAACACCGAATTAAGCCCCCTTGCACAACCGTCAGGCTTTATTCTGCCATCGGCAGTGGGTCCGCGACTTGAAAAACCGGCAATAAGCCCGGAACCATCAACCGCTCCTACCGCGAAAACAGAATCACCATCTGCCGGAGCGACAAGACTGGTTTCCCCCGGGCCATCATTGCCTGCCGAGTTCCACACAACCAGGCCTCTGGACGCTGCTATATCAGCTGCGATAGTTGTTACAGCGGTGTTTCCATCCATCTGAGAAGGCTCGTACCAATCGGTGTAACCCAGTGAACTGCTGACAAGATCGGCACCCCCCGCCTCAATCCACTCCAGACCGGCAACCCAGAAATCCTCTTCCTGCTCGTACTCATCGCTGACATCCTCAGTCTTTGCAAGAATAAAGGAGGAATTGAATGCCCCGCCAACAAAAGATCCAGGCTGGTATCCCGCGATAATTGAAAGAGTTTTTGTTCCGTGGGAAGGCTGATTCAGTGAATCTTCCGTTTGCCATCCGACTATACTGTCGTTATTCACAAAATCCCATGCGTCCAGTACATCAACCGATTGCAAACACGGGTGAACAAGTTCAAAACCGGAATCAAGCATACCAATAACTATACCGGAACCGATCCATCCCCGCTGTTGAAGAGCTAAAATATTTACCTGCTCAAGTTGGGATCTTGAAAGTCCATAGGCATCCGGTGCAGGAATTTCTTCCCCCGGGGAGAAAGTGGAAACTGCTACCGGTCGTACTTCCTGAACAAAAGGCTTTTCAAGGAGCAACTCTATCTGATCCGGCGTTAGCCTGACACTCACGGCGTTCAAATACCGGGATGAGGTTCTTATGGGATATGAAGTGATGTCCTCTACCTGGTACACATACCGGGAATAAGGAGAAAGATCGTACACATCAGCCTGAATAGAACCCGAAATAAGTCTTCTGCCGGCAGTTGGGCCTTCCATGATTTCTGTCGAGGCAATTTCAAGTCTCTGTTCCAGATCAGCTCCGCGGTCGCTGAAAATAACCCAGTACAGCCCCTCTTCAAGCTGAAAGCCCTGAAGAAAAGCTGTTATTAAAATAAGGAATACCATTAAGTCTCAGACTGATCTTCCCAGCGCCAGATCTGGTAATCACCGTCGGCATTTGGTTTACACAGGAAGACGGCATCGCCAACGGCATGATATCCATCTTGATTCCCCGATGAGTTGATGAAATAAACCTTCAGGTCGAAGGATCTCACAAGTTGAAATGTTACACCGGTTGAATCACCATACCACACAGTTTCGATGTTCCCCTCCAGGGTAAGATCAACCACCTCAGCCTCCGAGCTTGCAAACATGTTCCCGGTATACTCCTCCTCGATGTCGCGTCCCCAGGATTCATCAATGTCTCCGTCTCCCGTGTAATCATCCCAGTCCGTCTCGAGAAGCATGAACTCAAACTCCTCATGAAGACACTCCATGTAGCGATCAATATTCTTCGTCTGGTAAGCGAGTTGAAAATTATCCAGTAGTTTTTGGGGGGTATCCACCGGAGAATGGTATTCGGAGGAACCGCCCGTGCCACCATC
>JAUVJW010000019.1 GCA_030596465.1 Candidatus Fermentibacteraceae bacterium
AGGCTTCCATTCAGGCTTGCCGAGTTTGTTCTGAAGGGCTTCGTATTCCCCTTCTCGAATGTTGGGCAGCTTTGCCCACTCCGGCTTTGAAGCAGCGTACTCGTAGAGGTAGACTGGTATTTTAAGCTCTTCCCCAACTCTTTTACCCAGTTTTCTGGCCAGATCGGCACATTCTTCCATTGTTATTCCGCTAACCGGAACAAAAGGGCAGACATCTGTAGCGCCGTGACGGGGGTGGGAGCCGTGCTGTTTGCTCATGTCTATGAGTTTGCCGGCACTTTCAATAACATTGAATGCCGCCTGGAGTACTGCTTCCGGCTCTCCGGCTATTGTGATTACAGTTCTGTTGGTTGCCGCGCCGGGGTCGACATCCAGCACAGATGCCCCGCTGACTGCAGAGGCCGCTTTCACCACAGCATCGATAACTTCCTGATTTCTACCATCGGATATATTTGGTACACACTCTACGATGCGCTTTGCCATTTGAACACTCCTGTTTTATTTTTGTATTCTTATACAATGGAAAACCACTTGAACAGTTCAGGTAACATAACAGTCAGGGGGGTCAAGTGTACCACGGAATAGTGGAAGGATACTATGGGAAACCATTTACAGAAAAGCAGAGAAAAATACTTATTGATGAATTGTCACCGCTGAAAAACTCTGCGTATTTCTATGCCCCCAAAGATGATCCCCGGCACAGACTTCTGTGGCGTGAGTCCTACCCCCGTGAGGAATGGTTGTCTCTTCAGCGTTGTATGAAAGGGGCTGCATCATTTTTCTTTTCTGTAAGTCCGTGGAAGTTTCAGGATCACCAGTGGCCAGTTGCCAGAGAAAAGCTTTTTCGGGCGGCGGATTCGGGAGCGGCGGGTCTTTCAATTCTGTTTGACGATGTACCGGACAAATCCGCGGGAAAACTGGCTGAGAGACAAATCCATTTTGCAATGAGTGCTCTTGAGGGAACAGATCTTCCTGTGATTCTCTGCCCCTCTGTTTACTGTGGAGAGTTCCTGGATCGATTCGCGGGGGCAGAAGAGTATCTCCGTGTCTGGCGGGAGATGATTCCTGCTGAGTGGGGTTCTTTCTGGACCGGCCCTATGGTTGTTTCTGAGGAATTGTCTGATCTGCGACTGGCGGAAGAGCTACTTGGCGGCAAACCTGTTATCTGGGATAATATTCTGGCAACTGATTATTGTCTGCGCAGGGTTTATCTTGCCGGGTTGAATGGCAGAATATCAGAAGATTATTCGTGGTTCATAAATCCGTCCGAAATATTTCCAGCGGCTCTTCACGGGGCGATGGAGCTGAAAGCCGCTTTGGGACAGGAGAGGGAATGGCCTGATCTGCTGGGGAAACACAGCCGGGGGTGGGAACTCATGCAGGAGTTTCATTACCTTCCCTGGAGGGATGGTGAGACAGGGGGAGAAATTCTTGCGAGACTCTCCGGTGCTATCAACGGTAATGGTGTTGAAGATGCCCTTGCCTGGTTGAACGAGGCAGTTCCGGAGATGACCGCTTTTGTTGAGTCTGTTCCTCTGCTTGAAGGCGGCTGGGAATTGCTTCCAGTTGCAAGGGATCTTTACCGATCTCTTTCGATAATTCGGAGAGCACTTGAGACCGATGACCCCGCCGCTTCTCTTCATTATTTTATGCATACAAGATTGCCCTACGAAAATTCTGTTGCGGCTCTTGCCGCGGGAAAACACTGAGGAGATGGATGTGAAGGTTATTCTGGCCGGATACAATACAGATACAGAGAACGGTTCCGAGACTCCTGAAACAATTTCTGCGGCCTATGCCAGGATCAGCCGAGATCCTGCGCCCGTAACTGAGCTTCGGAAACAGTCTTCATGTGAAGTAGATCAGGCCAGAAAATCCAACAAAACTATTGTTTACAAATATGGGCATGGTTCCATCGCCGAGCATGCCGTGTTCAACTTCGATATTCTCGGAGTGTCAAGGCTTGCGGCTGAGGCGATTCAATCATTCAGGCTCATCAGCTTTACAGAGAAATCTCAAAGGTACATCCGGATAGGTGAGGACTGGGTTCTTCCCGAAGAAGTGCGGCAGTATTCTTCCGTGATTTCGAATTTATTTCTGTGTTATGAGGAGCTTTTAGCTGCTTTACTCAAATCCGGCCTTTCAAAGACAGAAGCCAGAGAAGATGCCCGGTATATTCTTCCACTCGCGACGACTTCTCAGATGGGCATGACGGTGAATGCCAGGGAATTGGAGCACATGATCCGAAGAATGAAAGCTCATCCGCTTCGTGAAGTGAAGGATATCGCTGAGGCTCTCTACTCGGCAGTTCTTCCGGTTGCTCCTTCTCTCATGCTGTTCACGGAACCAACAGAGATGGACAGGATAGCCCACATGCGCCCGGTTCCATTTCCCGCTCAGGATGATGTTGTGCTTCTCGATTGCGATTCAGACCAGAGGATCGCAGACTGGCTTACGGAGCTTTTTGGCGAGCCTTCCTTTGACACGGTTTACAATCATCTTGGAATTCATGACGCGCTGCCAAGGTTCTGGGAACTGTTCAGAAGTGATTTCAGGATCACTCTTTCGGCCACAGCCTACGCACAGTTAAAAAGGCACAGAATGAGTACTCAACTTGTATCCGCTTATGATTCTGCTCTGGGAGTAACAATTCCACCAAGCATTGAGAAGGCGGGGCTGGCAGATTTGTTCAAAAAGGAATGTTCAAGGGCTTCTGATGCTTCATCGGAGCTTGGTAGAAATGGAGAGTATCTGCTCACAAACGCTCACCGCCGTCAGGTCAGGATCTGTATTAACGGCAGAGAGTTTAATCATTTCATCAGGCTTCGGGACGATGCCCATGCTCAGTGGGATATCAGGAAAATCGCCGCCGAAATGATTTCCATGATCAGGGAGAAGGCTCCACAGACTGTGAAAATGACCTGCGGCAAATCCCGCTGGGAAGAGGTTACCGGAAAGCCTGCTCTATGAATCGGGGTCTGCCCAGTTTGCTGCCCTGATAAGTGGGGGTAATTCTGAGCAGAATTGTTCCTCGTTCGCCCATAACATCAGTACCGTAATGCCATGTAAATGTATTGCTGTAGGAATGTGGATTCAGCCCCAGGGCATTTCCGGATATGGTGGCCTGTCTCCAGCTTTCTCCGTTATCTGAGCTGTAATCAATAGACAGATCGATTGTTCTGCTGTCTCTGTCTCCCAGTTCAAAGGCAATATCGACTTGTCCTCTCTCTATATCCATATTTGCCATGGTAGCTCTGACAACTACAGGGATATTGGTGTTTTCCAGTGTAATCGGACCAATTTTCTCGGATCTTACTGAATCGCCGTCTATGGCAACCAGCCTTATATCCACATCCAGCCTGGAGACCTCCGGAAGGTCAACAGAACTGTTCCAGTTCAGCATTGTGTTGTAGCGTGAAGGCCCGAAAGGTCCTTTGCTTACCAGGCCTTCCGCAATGTGCCAGGTTTCTTCAATTCCGTGGAGCCTGTATTCGAGATTAAGAGTAATATCATCACTTTCATTGTCTGTAAGGGCGAAATTCACAGGAACCACCCCGCGGAAAACATCGTACACTGAAGGAGAAGTTATTGTTGCGGAAGGCTGCGAGTTGTTGTCAAGATGGAATGGGGCTGAAGGGACAGCAATTCCGGTATTCAGGTCGGACGGGAGAGCTTGAAATCTTACCTGATAGCCATCGAACCCTGGTAGATCTGTTGAGGATTCCCAGCTAATTTCAAAATCGTATCTGCCTATTCCAGCCTGTTCAGCTTCAATTACCGTTGCGGGATACCAGATATAGCCGCCATCGGTGCTGTACTGGTATGCAATATCCAGCATATTCTGTTCAGGATCGCTGAGCCTGACACCCAGAACTACTCTGTCCTGTACTTCCGTGGTGGGGGCTATGATCTGCGCGCTTGGAAGCCTGTCTGTGTCAATGTGAAGCCCATCAATAAAGTACCATGGACCCGGATCAGAATCAGCAGCTCTAATACGAACTTTTACGTTATCTACATCTACATGTCCAATATCGTTTACGGCATTCCAGATAACCGGTTCTCCGTAAAACCAGGGCTCTATTTCAATGCTGCTGCCACTGAGGTGCATAGTTTCCCAGGTGGTTCCATCATCTGTAGAATACTGTGCCTGGAGTTGAATGATATCTCCCTCCATGTCTTCCACTGCATAGCCCAGCCTGTATCTGGAATCATCAATTTTCACCGGGGCTTCCATAAGAATCTCCGGCGGTCTGTTGTTATCGATATGAAGGAGTCCTGATGTGCCACTTTCACCTGGCCCGAAATCAGAGTATGGAGTAATTCTCACAAGACATCTTCTCTGATCCTGACTGGGCAGATCCAGGTTGGAATTCCAGGTTATTGCTCCGGGGTGTTCAGTGTAATTACGGGTTTCATTCCAGCTGTAACCGGCGTCGATAGAGTAATTGACAGAGATACCGGTCCAATCCGGATTGCTGATGGAATATGGAATAGAGACAGGCCCGCTGAATTCCCCGGTCAATTGTTCCACCTCAGCCGCCGGGAGGAAATCAGATCCGTAAGAGCCCGAATTGTACTGGTCTCCCAGAGGCAGGGGCCACATGCATTTTGTTGAAACATGTGTTACCAATGGATATGCCGACACACAACCGCCTGTACCGATTACAATAAGTTCCATTGTGCCATCCCGGTTCATGTCTCCCACAACAGGCTGAAAAAGAATACCTCCGGGATTCTTTATCGGATAGCCGTTTACTCTACTGCCTGAGGCATCCCAGGCATAGATACTTCCGTTGCTTGATGACGCAATTACGGAAGGACCATTCTCCGTGTAGAAAATTATCGGCTGGAATGGTCTTGAATCGGTGCGGTTGGGCCAGCGCCAGGCTCCAGCGAGAGAACCGTCACCATTCAGCAGATAAACGGTGCTGTCAATTGAGGCTACTGCTATTTGAGGAAGTTGAAGTTCAAAATCAACAAGACCAATAGCGGTAGCTCCAGGTACCGGTCGCTCGTCCATATAGAACGGCCAGCCTTCCTGTTCCTCCCCCAGCAGGCTGTACAGATGAACCCTGCCATCCTGGCTGGCAAAGATAATGTCAGCCTGTCCGTCTCCATTAACATCGCCTGAAACAGGAATGGTGCCAGTTGGAAATCCTGTGAGTTTGGGCCATCCGGGCAGGTGAAGACCATCCCAGCTCAGTATGGAAATCTTGCTGTTGTTGGTGGCACAGATCAATCCATCATTAAAGCCACCCCCAAGACTGATTTGTGTGGGCTGGTGTTGCAGTTGCGATTGCAGATCAACGGGGAAGCCCTGAACATTCTGCCCGCGCAAATTCAGAAGATGAACCATACCATTACCGGTTCCATATGTTATCTCGTATTCACCATCATTGTTCAGATCAACGGCGGTGATGCTCGTTACTATGTTGCAGTTGTTGTTTACGGGCCATCCAAATACTTCGTTACCCTGAAAATCTACAAGGTGTACGAACCCATCGTTATCTGCATAGGCAATTAGAGTTTCTCCTGTTGAACCTGGTATTGCTGCAGGTCGCCAGATAACCCCAGCACCGGCAGAGACAGGAAAACCAGGCAGTTGAACGCCACCTGAACTCCAGGCACCCAGTCCGGCAGCTCCAAGCGGGATAAAAAGGATTTGTTCAGAGTTACCTCTTGATATCAGTTGAGCATCTCCCCGCGGGGTTGCATCCAGATGGAGTTCCCACATTGGCAGAATGCCGGAAACAGTTAACAATACTAACGCGATGGCATTCAAAGGCTAACCTCCTATGGATAATACGCACAACAAATAGTTTTCAACCAAAAATAGCTGTATAGCACTTTGAGGTCAACTACAGTATATATGTAATCGGCCATCAGGGTTGGCACTATGCAGGATACTCTTGACTGGGGTTCGTTTGTTTGTGATATTAAGCTTAATCAGGTGAATAATGGCACTGAATGTATTCATGAAATAAGAAGGAGTCATATGCGTTTAACAGTTTGGTTTTTACCTGTTTGTGCAGTTATTGCATTTGCGGGTTCACTTCCATACGCATATGGCGGAGTTGTCAATGCTCCCGATGCCTATGTTCTCGAACATACCGAGGTAGAAGTCGGGGTTGCCGCCAGTGCGTTTTCTTTCGAGGATTCCCTTGGTGCTTCTAACAGCGATGTAAAACTTACAGGTTATGTAAGTCTGGGCATACTCAGTTACGGCGAGGTTGGAGCCTCTTACCTTGCTGATGGAGGAGCTGTGCTTAATGCTAAAATTGCTATTCTAAAGGAAGGTATTGCTGTACCTGCATTTTCTCTTGGTCTCCAGAACGGTATTGGTGGAGAGCATGTTGACTGTTTCTCCGGTCCGGCGGGAACTGCGGATTCCAGCGGGCGATATACTGATATCTGGGACTCTGAGGGAATGTATAATTATGATCATGCCCAGAACTGGTCCGTCTATGGTGTAGCGTCGAAGGATATGCGTTATCTGATTGGAATGCCTGTTACACTCAATCTTGGTATTGGTATTGGCCGTTTTATAGGAGTAGTTGACGATGGCGCTCTGGGTATTGGCAGTTCTATCGCCAACGGCCTTTTCGGATCAGCGGTATGGGAGCCCGGTGAGGATTTTTCCGTAGCTTTCGAGATGGATGGGCGGGATTTCAATCTTGGTATGGCCTATGCTGTGGGAAAACATGTTAATCTTCATCTCGCGTGGGCTGAGCTGGAGCAGATGGTTTTCCCTCCTGAAGGTCAGAACAAACAGGATGTTATGCAGAATTCCAAGATAACTGTTGCCGTTTCCGCAGGATTTGGTCCTTTGCTCGGGGCTGGTCGTCTTGAACTGGAGAGAGAGCAGCAGCGTATAGAGAGGGCCAGAACGAGGCTTGACGAGCTTGAAGCAAGGCGTCGGGCCGCCGAATCCGAGCTTCAGAGGCTTCGCGATCTTCTTGATGAGCCCAGGTAGGTTCAGTAATGCTCCTTCATGCTAAATATTTCACCGTTTTATTTGCAGCATTTTTTCTCTGCTCATCTGCTGTGGCTCAGGTTCCTGACCCGGTTGCGAATGAAGAGACAGGCGCAATTTTAAGAAGAGCACAGGAAGAACTGGAGAATCTGGAAACCCAGATTATGCGCGAAGAGGAAAGGCTTGCCAGAATAGAAGCCGAATTGATACAGCTTCGTCGCCAGCGTTCTATTCTTTTCAGCGCACAGTCTGCTTTTGAGCTGGGGGAGGAGTTGTATACCAGTGGCTCTATTGTCTGGGCTCGGGATGCTTTTATCTCTGTTGCGGAGAATTTCCCGGAATCTGATTATTACGATGCCGCGCTGTTTCGTCTTGAATTAATATATTTCGAGTTACAGGATTATGAGGCTACAGTCAGCTACTTTGAGAAGCTCAAGGCAGTGTCTCCAGGTTTCGAATATGCGGATATTGCAGTTATTGTTGGAGGGCTTGCTGAGTATCACATGGGTGAATTCGGCGCGGCCCGAACCACATTGCAACAGGTAACCCCTTCCGGCGACAACACCTCGCTTGCCGCATATCTTATTGCAGTAACCTATGTGGCAGAGAAAAACAACGAGGCCGCAATTATAGAGCTTCAGAAGGTAGTTGATCAGGCTGGTAGAAACGAGACTGGTATTGCCGACAGAGCAAGGATTGCCATAGCACAGATATATGTTGATCAGGGACAGCTTGATCAGGCTTCTGTTGAGTACCGGAAAGTTTCTCCATTCAGTGCCTATTATGATGTCGCGATGCTCGGCCTTACCTGGACTTATATGCGCCAGGAGGAATATCAGGACGCCTACAATCTTGCGGAAAGGATACTTGAGGAGATACCCGGTTCTGAACTCTGCAGCGAATTTGAGCTCGCAATGGCAAACTGCGCTCTGGGAGCACAGGATATTGACATAGCAATTTCCATGTACAGACAGCTTATGGATGATTACGGATCGACCGGTGATTTATATGATACCTTCCGTTCCGGGGAGGATGTGTCTGACCAGTACGATTCCGAACGGGACAGACTGGACAGGATACGCCTGGGGCTTACAGAGCTGAAAGAAGAAGCCTATATGCAGGGCGATATGGAGCTTGTTGCTCTTATTGAGAAAGAAGAGGCTTCTCTCAGAGCCCTTTTTGTAGATATTTCTGGATTTGAAGCATCACTTTCAATGCCGGTTGGTATGGATTCTGAGACTATGCTTCAGGAGATGAACAGGCTGATAGCCGCCTCCAGAGCCAGCTCTGAGCGACTCGCCCTGGAAATAGAGAACACCCAGACTATTGTTGATTATGCCGGCAGTGAAGCGGACAGGCAGGAGCTGTTGCAGCTTGAAGAAGAAGTTTCCAGGATTCGTCTGGCTTTACAGGACCTGGCAAGTAAAATGGATTCAGGAATGGCTGCCGACCACGACTGGATGCAGGAGACTCAGTACGGTATAGCCATTGCGACCTTCATAGACAGAGAACTGAAAAGAGATTCGCTTAACTACCTTGGTGCTTATTACAACGCCGGAATAGCAGACAGTTATGCGGATGGAGACAGTGTCAGAGCTGAAGCCCTGAGTGAGCAGAGACGGTCTGAAACAATCTCACTTCAGGCTAGAATAGATGAATCCGGAATTGAGTGCGCAAGCTATTTTGAGGAGTATCTTGCTCACTATCCTGAGAGCAGATTCACAGCGGACATTTATGTACGTCTGGCACAGTTGTACTACGAGATAGATAAGAACAGTTATCTGGATAGAACTGCTACGGCGGGTGGAGATTTCATTCCGGCGGATTATTCCAGAACCATAGATCTGTATCAAAAGGTCTTGAATCAGTATCCCAACAGTGAAGTAGAAGATATTGCCCTCTATTCGCTTGGCTATGCCCTTAATGAAATGGGAGATCCAGTGGGTGCTGTGGCCAGTTACAGGCGACTTCTTTCTGAGTTTCCAGACAGTCCTCTTGCCCCTGAGACTTATCTCAGAGCAGGAGACTTTTTCTTTGATTCCTTTGAGTTTGACAGCGCTTTTGTTTTTTACAACCAGATTCTTAGCTATCCGGGCGCCGGTTCTACCATCTATCAGTTCGGTATTTACAAACTGGGTTGGACCGCTTATCTGCTTAATGAATACGAACACTCAATTGCTCTGTTCGGATACCTCATCAGAGACAGCCACAGAATGGACGAACTGGGACTTGAGAGGCGTACAGATATGGTTAGCGAGGCAGTGGAATACCTCGCTCATGACTTCATGGAGCAGAAATCAGGTCCTCCGGTACTGCTTGCAACCAATTTCCTGGATTCGTTCGGCGATGATCAGGTTACCGTTGATGTTCTTACTCAGATGGGTGATTTTTATATAGAGCAGGGGTTCTGGTTGGAATCAATAGAATCTTATCATTCGCTTCTTCAAAGAGATCCTTACAACTCTGCCGCTCCTTTTATTCAGTCCAGAATCGCTGTGGCGTATGAAGGCGCCGGGGACTATGCAAGCGCTGCTTCGGCCAGGGAGCAGATTGTCGAAAGGTATGGTATTCAGAGTGAATGGGCCAGTATGTCGGGAGATTCTTCTATTCTCGGAGAGGTTGATTCTCTTCGTGCTTCTGCTCTTGAGCATTCTATTCAGTATCATGCCCAGCAGGTTGCTGAAGCAGAGGGAGATTCTCAACAGGCCATTCAGAATTATTCAAGTCTTATAGAAAAGATTGAACTTTATCTTACGGATTATGGGAATACCAGACAGGCATATGATTTTAAATTCCTCCTTGGTGATTCTTACTACAACACAGGAAATCTCGCCAGGGCAGGTGCTGTTTATCTTGAAGTTGTTTACGACAGTACCTCAGCTCAGCAGAGAGAAAATGCGGCAGTCAATGCTTTCAGTGCTTTTAGTCAGGCATACGATCAGTCTGGAGCCGACAGCCTCTTCCTGAGGGAGAAAATGCACGAAATCGGCATGCTCTACGCAGATAACTATCCATCGGGAGAGTACGCCGCGCAGTTCCTTTTTAATGATGCCGGTAATCACTACAATGCGAATGACTTCATCACTGCTCGCGAGTCTTATATGAGGATATTCAACGAGTTCTCCGGGTCAGAATACACGGCCAGAGCGGCCAGGTTCCTTGCGTCAGCCTACGAGGCGGAACAGATGTTTTCAGATGCCGAATTGTGGTATGGAAGAGCCGCCGATGCCGCTGCAATTACAGGTGAAGATCTTGGTGCCGATGTAGCTGCACTGGCAGCAGCGGTTTCATACAGAGATGCAGAAGCTCTCGCGCAGTCGGAGGATACAGAATCTCTACTTATGGCAGCGGCGAGATATGAAGAGTCAGCCTTGTCACATCCGGGTACCGATGTTGCTCCGGTCGCCTTGTACGATGCCGGTGAGACTTATGGAAAGGCTGGAGATATCACAAGTGCTATCAGAGTTTTTACCACACTTGCGAATACTTACCCTGAAGCTCCTCAGGCCCCCGAAGGTATGATGCGTGCGGCATACCTCGCAATGGAGGCGGAGCATTTCATTCTAGCGGGAGATACTTACCTGGAAGCCTTCAATCGTTTCCCAATGGCGGAGGGAATGCATACTGCTTTGTACAGTTCTGCTGTTGCCTACGAAAGCGGTGGTGCTGATGGATTGGCAATCAGTGTGTATAACCGCATTATAGACGAGCAGGCCGCATCACCCGAGACAATGGTTATTGCTCTTGGGAAAACCGGAGATTATCTGTATGATGCCCACGACTATATAGGTGCAAGGCAAAAGTATATAGCATGTGTTGAAACATACGATATCTACAGAGAAGGACCTTCTGTTGATGCTGCCAGGGGAGCTTTCCGCATAGGTGAGATTATAAGGTTTAACTACGACGCGATGGTTGTTACTCCAGAGAATGTTCAGCAGAAAGCTCAGTTGAAAGGCGAAGTTGAGAGCTGGTATGGTAAATCACTTACCTACAATGTGGATACCTGGTTTATGGCGTCCTGCGTAAGAGCAGGTGAATTGTACGAAGACTTTGCCAATTCAGTAGCCTTTATGGATCCACCGCCTGAATTGCCCGACGATGCTATCGACGAATTCTATAACCAGTTGTACATTCAATTCTACGAACCAGAGGTACAGAAGGCCATTAACATTTACATAACTGCGGTGGAAAAAGCGGTTTCCGCAGGTGTGGATAACGAATGGGTGACTCAAGCCGCGGACAATCTTGAGTTGCTTGCGCCTGGAACCGTATCGATGCTTGGGCTTCCCGGTTATGAGTTAGAGGTTTTTGTACCGGAGCCTGTTGAAGAAGGCACAACCGGTGAAGGAGAACTGGTGGAGCAGACCGGTGACGAGGCATCTGGTGATTCAGTGCCGGGAGAGGGGGCTGGTCAGTGACACGCATATTTTCTGTTATATTACTCATGCTGACTTGCGCTACAGTTTACGGTCAGGGAGCAACTATGGAGGGTGGTCGTCTTATCCTTGAAGAGATCACCATTCAGGGTGAATTGCGGACGCCGCAGGCTTTGTTTCTTATGTTGAAGAGTACTCCGGACTTGAGTAATGTTCTTCTGGAGAGAAGTTTTCTTGAGGATGTTGTCAGGCCAATTTATCCAGGTGCTTTTGCGTCAGAGACAAGCTTTTCACTTACCGCGAGGCATTCGAATGCCATGCCTGTTTATGTAAGATATGGTACGGTAGCCGTTCTTGGTGGCCTGAGTACATGGAAGTATGTTGAAGGAGATGGAAAAACAGGCATGACATTCGCCATAATGGCTGGCCTTGATTTAGTAGGTAATTTGCTGTATGACCTTGTAGGTCGATAGATTAACAAATGGTTAAAGAGAGGAGTCCCTTAATGCGTGGAAACTTGTTTCCCCTGCTGATAGCTCTTGTTGTTCTGATTTTACCTGGTGCTGTTCTGGCGCGGGGCGAGGAAGCGACCGATGTTGATTCCACAATGGTTGCAGAGGGAGATTCCACTGCCACTGATTCAATTATCGTTGAAGAAGAAGCAGAAATTGTTGCAGATACAACGGAAACTGATGAGGTGGTAGAAGAAGAGGTTGAAGAAGAAAAGGGTGATATATTCAGTAAATTCGCGCAGTTCTTTCGACAGGGTGGACCTGCCATGTGGGTCATTCTGTTCTTCTTCGGAGTTGGAACGGTGATTTTTGTTGAAAGGATTTTTTTCCTTTTTGGAACCGCCCGGGCTAAGCCGGAAGCGCTTATGGCTAAAATCGCTTCACTTATTCGCAAGGGTAGTATTGAAGGAGCAATAGCGGCTACAAGTGAGGAGAAATCCCCACTGTCCAAAATAATTGAGGCCGCACTAAGGAATTACAAGGGAACAGAGCGTGATATTCAGAACGCTGTTGATGAAATGGCACTTGCTGAACTGCCAAGAATTAATGCCAGAATCGGCTATCTGGGTATGTTGGCGAATGTTGCCACAATGGTTGGTCTGCTTGGTACAATATTTGGTCTTATTGCGGCGTTTGCAGCTGTTGCGGCAGCCGATCCAGAGCAGAAGAGTGTTCTTCTTGCGAACGGTATTTCGCAGGCGATGAATACAACAGCTTTTGGACTTATCGCTGCCATTCCAATGCTTGTGGCTCATGCAGTTCTTACTGCAAAAGCTGACAGCCTGGTAGATGATATTGACAGATACAGTGTGATGGTTATGAATATGCTGGCACAGGCCCGAAGGGAAGCCTAATGGCAAAAGCTGCATCGGGGCGAAGCAGAACAGTTAAGCACATACCGGAAATAGATCTTCTTCCGGTAATGAATTTGTTCTGCTGTATAATCCCGTTCCTGCTGTTCAGCGCTACATTTCTTGAGGTAACTGTTATAGAGATGTCGGCCACAGAGGGTATAGGCAGCTCTGGCGGTGGAGCAACCGCTAACCTCATGCGCTCAGAAGAAGAAAGGCTTCAGCCGAAGATTATTATCACGGAGCAGGAGATGTTTATTGGTACTGCCAGTGGATCGGCTCATGTTGCTTACGCTCTTGAGATAGAACGGAACGGGGAGATGATTATTACTTTCCCCTGGGACTCCCTTTCACTGAAGCTCACAGAGGTACACGACCTTCTTACTGAGGCTTATCCACAGATAGAATTCCGCAAAATCACTGTCTTAACGGTAGAAGAAACAAGATACGACAACATTATACAAGCAATTGATCTCGCAGGTGCTGTCGGGTTTGATCAACCTGGTCTTCAGGTTGCTCCCTCCGCGTCAGTTGCTTCTGCCATGGCTGGGGGTGGAAGCTGATGAGTTCACCCTCAAAACGCCATGTTCCACTACTGCTCGGTTCGGGGAAATCGGTGGTACTAAACCGGGGCGGGGGCAAAAGGGTCATTCTTAATCTGACTTCAATGATTGACATGTTCACGATTCTGCTTGTTTTCCTGTTGAAAAGCTATTCGGCGGATGGTCAGCTCGTGACGGTCAGTGATCAGTTGACTCTTCCCAAGGCGAGAGCTGAAAAGAAAGTTGAGCTGAAACTTGAGATACAGGTCAACAATTCTGTAATAGTTGTTGATGGTGATCCGCTTATCACTGTTGATGAAGAGCTACTTGGATCAGGCAACTCAATACCTGCCCTTGTTGTCAGGCTCAGAGATCACATGGAATACTCCAGGCTTACCAGAGGTACACTTACTGAGGATGACATGAAGATCAACATCCAGGGAGACGTGGCTGTGCCGGCGATTCTTATTCAGAGGGTTATGGCAAGTTGTTCGGAAGCCGGTTATGTAGGGCAGAACCTGGCTGTTATCAAGATCGCCTCCAACGAAGGTGGTGAAGACTGATGGCGGATGCAAAGAAAAAAATACTCGCAGTCGCGGCAATGCGGGATGGAAAGGTAATTACTAAGCTCCTTCCGGGGGAGAAAGAAATTACTCTGGGCTCGGGGTACAACAACAACATATCTGTAGAGGCACCAGGTATTCCCGAATCTGTTGTTCTTATCAGGACAGGGGAAGAGAAGAATACATGGGATTTGAGATTATCAGATTCCATGGATGCCGTAATTACTTCCGCTAACGGTTCAAAGATCAAGTTCAGCGATCTTAAAGGACTTGGCATTTTTAATACCGATGACAACGGTAATTATGTTCTGAAAGTAAATTACGGTGATCAGGGTTTAGTCAACGCCGGGCCTTTCGTAATTCATTTCGGTTTCATTGATCCACCCAGGGTTGTGGAAAAGGCAGTAGAACCAAAGAAGAAACCCGTTGTAAAGAAGCCTGTACCGGTACAGTTTGTACCCGACAAAAGGATGCTTAGACTTAACACTGAGGAACCGACTGGACGCAGAGAGATATTCCCGAACGCTGGTATTATGACCATTGGGCAGGCAGATTATAACACAATATGCGTAAAAGTAGGTCATTTACCACGAATACATACCCTTCTAGAACCAGAGCAGGGGAATAAGTATATACTGCGATTGCTCCCCGAAATAAAGGGAGGCGTGGAGGTTAAGGGAAGTGTTATTCCATTTGCCACCCTTATTGAAAGAAATCTTCTTAAACAGGAAAAACCGGGCGATCCGTTTATATGGGTTTTCGACAGAAATGTTTCCGGTGTCTTTACAGTTGGAAACACAGAGGTGTTCTTCAGCTTTGTTGAACCACCCGCTGAGATACTTAAACCAAAACCGAAACCTTTTATTCCGAAACCAAAAACAAAACCCAGTGTTTACAACTGGAGAGGTTTTGCTACGAGACCACATGAAGTAACTGCCTTCCATGCGGAGAGAAAGGAAGACAGCAGGTTCAAGTTGCTGCTTGGAATTGGACTTGCCGCGGCTATTCTTATGGGCGCTGTTACGGACAGGTTGATTGTTGTGGTAAAAGAATCGAAAACACAGTTGCTCAGAAGCGCTCCAAGTGCGAGAGTTGTTCAACTTGCTGAAACTCCGCCGGCCTCTGAAGCTGGTATGGGAGAAGAAATTGTCAGCGA